>JBGPUH010000435.1:0-2001 GCA_041491025.1 Methylomirabilis sp. (SeqCode) | reverse complement strand
GTTCGCGAGTCTGATCGACTATATGCAGGAGAAGCTCGGCATGAAGGCCGTCCTGCTGGGGGGCAATCAGGAGCGGGAGATTGCGGGAGCGATCCTGGAGCAGCTCGGGAGTGCCCGCCGATCACTCGTCGGGCGCCTTGGGATCCTCGAGCTGGCCGCCCTCCTGCGACGTGCCACCCTCTTCGTCGGAAACGACAATGGCCCGATGCACATCGCCGCCGCCATGGGCACGGCGGTGGTCGGCCTCTTTGGTCCCTCGGACCCGAGGATCTGGGGCCCCGCCGGTCAAGGCCATGCGATCCTCTACAAGGGGATCGACTGCCGACCCTGTTTCCCCGGCGGGTGCCGGCGCGGGGAGGGCAACTGCATGCGGTTGATTGGGCTCGAAGAGGTCATCGCGCTGGTGGAGCGGTTGCTCGAGCAGTCGCCAACGAGAAGAGAGAGCCCGTGATTCGCGATCGAGGGCGAAGAGTCCTCCGCATCGAGGCCGAAGCCATTCTCGGCCTGATCCCGAAGCTCGATGAGCGGTTCGACCAGGCGGTCAAGATTCTTCGGGACTGCCGGGGCCGGGTGGCGCTGACCGGTATAGGGAAGTCTGGCTCCGTCGCTCAAAAAATCGCTTCCACCCTGGCCAGCACCGGTACCCCCGCGTTTTTTCTGCATCCGGCTGAAGGGGGGCACGGCGACCTGGGGATGCTGGTTCGCGGCGACGTGGTGATCGCGGTCTCGAACAGCGGAGAAACGGACGAGCTGATCGAGCTGCTCCCCGCGATCAAGCGGCTTGGGCTGAAGCTGATCGCGCTGGTGGGTGATCCAGCTTCCACCCTCGCCAGGCAGAGCGATGTGGCCATCGACGTGAGCGTGGCGGAAGAAGCCTGTCCGATGGGCCTTGCGCCGACGGCCAGCACCACCGCCGCGCTGGCGATGGGGGATGCCCTCGCGGTCGCGCTGCTGGAGGAGCGCGGCTTCACCGAGCAGGATTTCGTCCTGCTGCATCCGGCCGGGAGCCTGGGCCGGCGGCTGCTCTGGCGGGTGCAGGACCTCATGCATGCCGGTCAGCAAATCCCCAGAGTCTCCGAGGACGCCCTCATGCGGGACGCCATCGCCGAGATCTCTCAGAAGAAGCTCGGGATGACCGCGGTCGTGGACGGCGCCGGCAGACTCACCGGGATCGTCACTGACGGCGACCTCAGGCGGGCGCTGCAGAAGGGGATGGATCTGCTTCAATGCCGGGTGAAGGAGTGCACGACGGCCAACCCCAAGATCATAGACAGGGAGTCCCTCGCCGCCAAGGCGCTGGAGATGATGGAGCGGCACGCGATCACCTCCCTGCTGATCGTCGATGTGGAGGGGCGCCCGGAGGGAGTCATCCATCTGCATGATCTGCTGAAGGCTGGGGTGGTGTAATGAGGTCCGACGTGCGAGGTGCGACGTGCGAGGCCAGACGTTGTGCACCCCGCACCCCGCACTCGTTGAGCCTGGGACTCCCATGTCTATCGACCGTATAGTCCTGGAAAAGGCCAAATCGATCCGAATGATCATGATGGACGTCGATGGCGTCCTCACCGACGGGCGAATCCTCTACAGCGCGGACGGGGCGGAGATCGAGGCGTTCTTCGTGAGGGATGGACTGGCTCTTCGCGCAGCCCAGCGGGCCGGGCTGGTGACGGCTATCCTGACCGGACGCTCCTCGATGGCGGTTGCCCGCCGCGCGAAGGAGTTGGGGATCCCTGAGATCCACCAAGGGATCCCGAACAAGGTGGAAACATACGAGATGCTCCTGCGCCGCCACGGTCTGACCGATGAGGCGGTGGCCTATCTCGGTGACGACGTGAACGATCTCCCCCTGTTGGCCCGAGCAGGCCTCTCGGCGGCGCCGGCCGATGCCGCCGATGAGGTGAAGGCCACGGTCACCTATGTGACGGCTCGAGGCGGTGGGCGTGGGGCGGTTCGAGAGGTGATCGAGCTTATACTGAAGGCGCAGGGAAGCTGGGAGCGTGT
>JBGPUH010000434.1:0-2011 GCA_041491025.1 Methylomirabilis sp. (SeqCode) | reverse complement strand
GTCCTCAATCAACCGCTGGCGGGTTTCTCCCTCGATCGTCGTCCGTTCTGTATAACGGGGATGATCGACGACGAGCTCGACCGGCACCCGCACACCAAGGAAGGCGTCTCGCGCCGCTTCCGAGAAAGGGAACTTCACGTAGTGCACGGCGCTGATCTTGTCCTCTTTGCTCCGACCGCTCTCGAAGACCCCCGTGACGCGGAACCGCTCTCCGATCTGGAAATACACGTGCTCGCCACGATCGATCCCCTGCAATCGGTCCAGCACCTCCCGGATCCGTCCAGGCTCGTCCACCTCGATGAACATCGTGGCGCTCAGCTCCCGCTCGCCCGGGATCAGCTCGTTGTTGATCTCAATCTCTTCGAGGATTTTCTCCTCATCAACCATCCGCTCCGTTCGGATCATCTCTTGGATCTGAAAGAGGACGGTATCACGGTTTTCGAACAAGAAGGTCAGGCGATCGCCAACGGCTACACGACGAGCCCGCTTGAGGGCAATGAGCCTCCGGCGCATCTCATCTCTGACCTTCTCGTATTGAACCAGGTCCTTCACATCAGCTCTGAGAATCTTCTGCATCCATACTCCCCTTGTTGTGCCGTCAATCCCCTGACTTCATTCTCGCCTTGTCCGCTCCCTCGGCTGATAACCCGTACGCCTGGAGCAACACCTGGATCGGATGGACCGGACGCCTGCCGGTCCCCTGGAAGATCCGGAGGGCCGACAGAGGACAGTCGGTGGCGACGAGATCGGGCTTCGCCGCTTCAACGGCGTTCAGCAGTGGTTTGGCCCATCTGAGCGACAGATCGTGGTACTGGGCTTTCATGCCCCAGGTCCCGTCCACCGCCGAGCACTTTTCGATGAGATCGACCCTCGCGCCGGTCAGTTGCATCAGATCGCGCGACTTGTACCCGATGTTCTGGGCCTTCAAGTGACACGGGAGCTGATAAGCCACAATTCCGGGGCTGTGGGTGAACTCCGTGTTGAGGCGCCCCTCCCCGTGCAGCCGCATCAGATACTCGCTGAGATCAAAGGTATGGGCCGACACCTTGCGGCTGGCCTCGTCCTCCAAGAGGGCTGGGTATTCCTGCTTGAGCACATAGCTGCACGTCGGCCCTGGCACGACGACTTCGAAGCCGGCCATGACCCGCTCACTCAGCACGCGCACGTTGACCCGGGCCGCGTCGAGAGCGGCCTGCAAGTCGCCGCCGTCCAACGCTGGCATGCCACAGCAGCGGGGGTACTCCACTGCCACCTCGATCCGATTCTTCGCCAGCACCTGGACCGCTGCTTGCCCTACAGCCACATCATTATAGTTGACCGAACACGTTGGAAAAAGGACGACTTTCCCCTGTGGGGAATCACCGGCCGTCACGTTCCGCGGCCCCTCACGCCGGAACCAACGATCGAACGGCTCGGAGGCGTAATCAGGGAGCGGCCAATCGCGGTGAATGCCGAGCACCGCCTCCATCAGGCGGCGGCTCCATCGCGCCCGGTTCAGCCGGTTCAACAGTGGGGCGGTCATGCAGGCAAGCCGACCGATGAGATCGGTCCGTCCCAGAATCCTATCCTGCAGGGAGACACCTTCCCGCTTGGACCGCACCACCTTTTGCCGAAGCATTAGCCGTGGGAAATCGATCGCCCAGCGATGGGGAGGTGTATAGGGACAATGGTTGTAGCAGAGTTTGCATTGGTAACACTCCTCACCTACAACCTGCAGATCGTCCTCGCCAAGCTTTTCAGCCTCCCCGTCCACGCGCTCGTCGTCAAGCCGCTGGAAGAGCGTATTGAAGGAGGGGCACAGCGGTAAGCAACGGCGGCAGCCATTGCAGAGATCGAAGACCCGACGCAGCTCCTGATCCAGCGCTGGCTCGCTCCAGAATGTGTCCGATGTCACATTAAAACTCATCGCTGTTTCTCCACCTTCAGGCGAATGTCCCTCAATGGGTCTATCGCTCGATGAGACTTACAGGTGATCGGCTTAGATCAAAAGGCGGTTGGAGCGGATACCCCT
>JBGPUH010000433.1:0-2015 GCA_041491025.1 Methylomirabilis sp. (SeqCode) | reverse complement strand
GGTGGTCATTGTGGGCCTCCTGCTCGTGTTTGGCCTGGCGTTCTCGCTGAGTAGGTGGCAGCGCTTCGGCGGAAGTAAGGTGGCCCTGATCACGGTTGAAGGGGTCATCCTGGATTCCAAAGAGACCATCGAGCAGCTGGAAAAATACCGAACGAACCCAACCGTAAAGGCCATCGTTCTCAGGATCAACAGCCCGGGGGGCGGTGTGTCTCCCTCTCAGGAGATCTACGAGGAACTCGTGAAGACCCGCCAGGTGACGGGGAAACCTGTTGTCGCCTCTATGGGTAGTCTGGCCGCATCAGGCGGGTACTATATCGCCAGCGCAGCGGATGTCATTGTGGCGAATCCCGGCTCCATTACTGGAAGCATCGGGGTGTTGATTCAGGTCCCAAACATCACCGGCCTCTTGCAAAAGATCGGGGTGAGGTCTGTGGTCGTGAAGAGCGGCGAGCACAAGGACCTTGCCTCGCCAACCCGAGAGATGACTGACGCCGAGCGACACATTCTTCAACGGCTGTTGGATGATGTCCATGATCAGTTTATCGATGTCGTCGCCAAAGCGAGAAAGTTGGATCGTAAGAAGGTCGAAGCGCTGGCCGATGGGCGGATCTTCAGCGGACGAGAGGCCCAATCGCTTGGATTGGTAGACCAGCTCGGCAATCTTCAGGACGCCATTAACCGGGCGGCCAGCCTGGCCGGGATCCCCGGGAAGCCGACGGTGATTCAGGAGCGGAAGCGGCGGTTTTTCCTCCTGGATCTCCTGACTCGCGCAGTCCCCTTTAACATCGATCTGCCCGCCGGTCCGATTTCGACCTTCTCCGTGGACTATCTTCTCCGGTGATTGAATCCTGCTGATCCGGTGTGCGCACCAGATTCTCGGATGCGAAGGAGAGTAGAGTCATGACGAAAGCCGCCTTGGTAGAGTTGGTTGCCACCCGCGTTCATCTTACGAAGAAGGATACTGAATTCGTCGTTGATAGCATCCTCGATAGCATTTCCAAGGCGTTGGCCTCAAAAGATGACGGTAAGGTCGAGCTCCGCGGCTTCGGAAGCTTCCGTATCCGGAAGCGGCGCGCCCGGCAAGGTCGGAACCCACAGAGTGGTGAACCGGTCCAGGTCCCGCCGAAAAGGGTCCCGTTCTTTAAGCCAGGGAAGGAATTGAAGGCTCTCATCGACAGCTAATCGACAGAGGTTCCCCGCAGGAACGTCAAGCCAACGGGAACAGAGGACCAACCCCGGCTTCTCTTCACATCGGTCCAGTCAGAGCCTCCATCACTGAGCACGACGAACCTCTTCCGGAGAAAAGGCGTCCACAAGAGCTCGGCACGCCATCGCTGTCCGCATCGATGGGGCCGCCAGTGGGATGACGTTGAAATTTGCCGGTCGCGAGAGCGTGATTTCTTTGACATCCAATGACGGCACGCTGCAAAAACATCTTGCGAGACTCGAGGCAGGATGCTACATTACAAATCACGGAGGGCGGATGATCCTGACTCACACATCCTCCTTGGATGAGACGCTGACTTCAGGGGACACGGCACGCGGAGTATGGGCACTACGCCAGATCATGAACCCAGGTGGGTTCAACCTTGGCATGAACGTGGAAAAGGTGGCAGGCGCCGGCGTCGAGGATCATCTTCACCTACACGGTGTTCCGCGGTGGACTGGCGACACCAATTTCATGCCGCTTGTGGGAGCTACAAACGCCATTCCCGAACACCCGGCCGCGACCTATCAGAAACTCGCGTCCCTTTTTCGATCGACCCTGAAACCAGGAGAAGGTGATGCTGATTAAGATGACGGTGCGCGGCATCGCGCTGGATCCCATTACGAATATGCCGATTGTCATCTTGAAGGATCCAGAGGAGCGGCGGGCCTTGCCGATTTGGGTCGGGATTTTTGAGGCGAATGCTATCGCCCTTGAACTTGAGAAGGTGTCGACCCCTCGACCGATGACCCACGATCTGCTCAAGAACATCCTGGAAGGCCTCGGAATTACCGTCCAGCAGATTATC
>JBGPUH010000432.1:0-2039 GCA_041491025.1 Methylomirabilis sp. (SeqCode) | reverse complement strand
GCGAATCGGGAGCGTTGCCCTTGGGCAGCAGTAGCCCGGTGATGAACCCGTTTCCGCTGCGCGCCACCTGCGGCTTGTAGCCGATCACGGGGTCACGCTGCCCCTTGGAGATGAAGCCGGCGTCGGCGTCCGACAGGCTGAGCACCTTCTCGTCTATCGACACCTTCTTTTCGTGCACCACTCGGGCCTCACAGGCGGAGAGCACCGTGACGAGCGCGTCGAGGTCCGAGCGGAAACGTTCCACGGCACGCGTCGCCAGAGCCTTGTGGCTTGGTCGTATGTCGAGAGCGGCGAGCTTTCCGTCGAGCGGCTCGACCAGATCCGTCAGCAACTGGTGAACCTCCTTCGCCTTCTTCATCAATTTCTGGTAGCGCCGCCGCCGGAACCGCTTACCGTCCTTCCTCCCAACCGAGAACGCGATCTCGCGGTCAAGCCGGGTCATTTCCTGCAGAAGCCCCTGAGCCTCAGCCGACTCGGTCACGGGCAGCTTCACGCGATCGAGCGTCCGACCGACACGGAGTAGGCGGGTTACCAGGGACACCATGAGCCCCGAGTCGGTGGGCCACTCGGTGTTGCCGGCGACATGGGTGCTGTCCTGAAGCATAGTGCTGAAATCATCCAGGCGCAGGCGCAGCGCCTGTGCGAGCTGCGCGTCGAGGACGAGCCCCCGTGTCTCGTTGCGAACCGCGTTGGTGAGCTCGGTGAGCGTGCTCCGGCCCGGCATCTTGAGGCCAAGGTTGGTGAAGAAGACCTGGAGCGTGATGGACTCCAACATCCTCGAGGTCGCGTCACAGTCCTTGAAGCCAGCGCCCAGAAAGCCTCGTAGTAACAGCGCCATCAACACCACGTAGGCCGGCGTCCGCGGCCGCCCCTGCTGGAGCTCGGATGGCTCGCCTCGGCCCTGAGCCGACTCCTCCACCCCGGCGAGCTGCCCGGTCCGCTGTGCGAGCCACAGCGCATCGGTCACGCGTAGGGTCTTCTTGCGAAGGGCGTGCGCGTCCAGGTCCGCGTCGATGGCGGTGAGCACCTCGGGGGAGCTCTCGATGAGGGCGTGGGCCTCCTTGAGGAAGACCTGGAGGTCCGAATCGGCAGGAGCCAGGAATAGAGGGACGACAGGAGCGAAGGGAGAAATCGGCAGGGTCTGGGGATTGGGGCAAGTCATGACGCCTCCTGCTGAATTGACTACAAGGATAGTTACCTGTAGTCAACTACAAACAAGAATAGGTGAGCGACGATTAGCGATCAGTGTTGCAGCACACTGAAGGCAACCTTGGCCGAGATCAGGGCGGCACAGTCCAGCGCGCGTCTCATTCGGCGTGGAAAGTCCCGTCGTCTGCCAAGCCGCTCTGCTGAAGCTGCGCGGCCCCTGCTACCAATTGACCCGCAAGGCGAAGGGCAAGACAGTCACTGTCCGTCCCACGCAGGAGCAGGCGTCGGCTGATGCAGCAGCGGACCGATAACGGGGGGGCAGCTCGACGGGATCGTCGCCGACATGGAAAGCGTCTTCCACCGCCTGACCGAGCGGCCCTTCTGGGCCGCCCGGGAGCCCTCTCAAGCCCCACAACCCGATGCTCTTGGCACGAGTTCGGTCACAACGGCCCCGATTCGGCGTCCCTCCCGCGCGGAAGACCCCGGAAAATCGCGGTATTTCCTTTTCGGCGAGGGTCTAGCGAAGTAACGGAGTCCAGCATCAACGGGCAGGCTGCCCGCGTCGCGCTTGGCGGCGTGGACGGCCACGGCGGCCCGCACGACGGGGTGAGGAACCGCGCCATTCACTTTCGGCGGGATGGCCGCCGGGTGCAGCGACGCGCGGGGCGGACCCGCGCCGCCTCGCGTTTCTGGACGAAGCGGCGGCAAGGGGCGGACCGCCCTCGGGTCATGCTGCCTCGAGGCGCTCCTCGATGAGCTGGCAGGCTCGACCGAGACCGTCCTCCTCCTGGATCAGCGCCTGCGCCCCGGCCAGCCGTTCCCGGGCCGGGAGCACCTTCTCGCTCAGCACTCGCGCCAGGCTCTCGGCAGTGAGCCGCAACGGGTTCATC
>JBGPUH010000431.1:0-2047 GCA_041491025.1 Methylomirabilis sp. (SeqCode) | reverse complement strand
GGCGGGATTTCCGTGTGCGGACCATCGCCCACGCGGGAACAAGGGACAGCCAGGAATATCTCCTGGACCTCGCGCCGAAAGGCGAGGATCTCTCCTTCAAACGCGTGGTTCTGGCCATTGATCGGGAAAGCTTCCTGATCCATCGACTGACGGTATTTGATCTCTACGGCAACACCACGGCTGTCGATCTGTCCGACGTGAAGGTGAACGAGGGCTTGAAGGAGGGGCTCTTCCAGTTCTCGCCGCCGCCAGGCACCGATGTGATTTCGCCTCCGAAGGTTCCCGTCCGGTAGGTCCGCGCATTCAGCCTATCGGCGGTTTCAGGTTGCGACTTCCGAGTTTCAGGTGAGAAAGACCGCGTACTGTGCCTTCAACGTGGAACCCGGAACTCAGTGTTTCGTCTGACCCTATCCGGAGGCAATAAGGAGACCGCCTGTGTCCAACGAAAGCTCTTTTGATATCAGCTCGACGGTCGATCTGCAGGAGGTGGATAATGCCGTTCAGCAGGCCATGAAAGAGATCCAGCAGCGGTTTGATTTCAAGGGCACGTCATGTCGCATCACGCGTGACGAGATGGGTCTCACGCTCGATGCCGATGACACCTTCAAGCTCAAGGCCGTGGTGGACCTCCTCGAGTCGAAGCTGGTGCGCCGGAAGGTCTCCCTGAAGGCCCTCGTGTACGAGGCTCCCGAGCCGGCGGCGAAGGGCACCGTTCGGCAGCGGGTAACTATTCAGCAGGGAATCTCCGCCGAGAAGGGCCGCGAGATCGTGAAGGTCATCAGAGGATTCGGTCTCAAGGTTCAGGCGCAGATTCAAGGAGACCAGGTGAGGGTGTCGGGAAAGAACAAGGACGACCTTCAGGCGGTGATCCAGGCGCTGCGGGGACACGATTGTGGTATCGAGCTTCAGTTCGGCAACTACCGCTAAAGATATTCCGCTCCGGTTTTTCCCTTTGTCCGGCGGACGGAATCGTGTACGATTAAGATCTGTTCTTGCGCTGGAGCGATCGCATGCCTGAGGTTTGGGGAGAGTTGAATAGGACGATCCTGATCGTTGATGACGATACCGGGTCGGTCCGCAAGCTCCAGGAGCTGTTGGAGCGTCGGGGATTCATTATCTTGGTGGCTCGCTCCAAGCAGGAGGCGTTGGAGGCGCTGGCCACCTGCCGATCGGACCTGATGGTATTGGATCTCGAGAAGCCTCATCTGGAAGGCCGTCAGATCCTGACAGCACTCCGGGCCGACGAGGGGAACCGGCATCTGCCGGTCATTGTCTTCACGAGAGGGGCCACCGCCATGCAAAGGGCCCAGGGGCTTCGGTGGGGGGCAGATGATTTTATCGGCAAGCCGGTTGATCCCGAGGAGTTCGTCGCTCGAACCGAAGTCTGGCTGCGGATCAGTCGTCTCCGGCAGGAGGCTCTGGCCAAGAACCGCGCCCTCTCCGCCCTGTATGCTATCGCAACAGCGCTGAGTCGTTCCCTCAATCTGAAAGAGGTGCTGGAGCAAGCTCTTCAACAGATCCTTGAACTGATGGAACTGGATGCGGGGCTTGTCCGCCTGTCGGATCATGGCGGACAGGAGCTCAGGATATTCGCCGGTAAAGGCGTGTTCGCCGCGCAGCTCGAAGAGGTTGGATCGGTCGGGTCCTGCGAGGAGTTTGCCAGAGCCGTGGCCCACGCGGAAAGACCGATCCTCATCCCGGATGTGGCCAGCGATCCAGGAGTGCTCGCCGGTATTGGAGCGATCCCTGGGGTCTGTGCGGCAGCGGGCATCCCGCTCATCTCCAAGCACCGGGTGGTGGGGACCATGAGCATGTTCGGTCGGCATCCTCGATCGTTTTCTCACGAAGAGGAACGACTGCTCGCAGGCCTCGGCCATCAGATCGGTGTTGCTATCGAGAACGCCCGCCTGTTCGAGGAGACCACAGAGGCCCTGGCCAGATCGAACCTGCTGTACGAACTCAGTAACCAGTTACATTCTATCCAGAACTTCGAAGACACGCTACAGTTCGCTGCGCAACAGATCCTGGAGGCCTTCCAGGCCGATGG
>JBGPUH010000430.1:0-2057 GCA_041491025.1 Methylomirabilis sp. (SeqCode) | reverse complement strand
TTGCCGAATCACCTGTTCCCTGATAACGTGGGACACGGGTAACCTCCTTCCTGGTTGGGTGGGAGATTGTGGCTGCACCACCTCTTCTACCACAGGAGGGAGTGTTACCCATGTATGATAACTCTACTATCCCCTGGGCGAAGGACATTGACTGCAATTGCAAGAATGCTATGATAGATTACGGTGGTAAGCAGCGCCCTCGCCTGTCCTGAGCCGCGCCGAAGCCTTCGGTGAGCCCTGTCGAAGCGGGCCTGTCATGGCGAGGCTGACGGTAGTTCGCCGACGCGATTTCAATGGTCGGGACACTGTGCCCTCGACGGGGTGGATCGAGGACGCAAGGAAGATGGGTGGTTAAGAGGATGACACACGATCGTCAGAATCAGGAGAGCGTTGCAGCGGAGCTGGATGTGCCGCGCTGGGCACGCGAGCTGAAAGAGCGGATCGACGCCCGGATGACCTCTCTCTTTGTCCTCCACTACAACGTTGGCGATGAGGTTCGTTTCGGCGATCAGTTCGTGTCCCTCCCGACCTTTCTGGGACGCTGGCTGGTAGTCGATGAGCGGATGATCGTGTACGATCGCTCCCGCGGCCTGCATTTTTCCGACTCCGCCGCAGAGGCGCTCTTCCGGAAGGTCACCGGCCTCACCAATGAGGCCGAGGCGGCAAAGCGTCGGGCTCTCACCGCGCTGGGTCAAGAGGTTCCGCCGGAACGCGTGCTGCCGACTCACCCGACCAAGGTCCTTGCGCTCCTCGAGACAGCGATCCGGTCCGGCTGCTTCGGCGCCAGGGAGGGACCCTCGCTCCTGGTGTTGATCGGGTACGCCGAGACGCTCGTTCCGGACGCGGATCTGTCAGCGATGAGCGATGACGATCGGACCAACCTGGTGACCCTCCTTCGCTGGGCCGCGGATCCCGAGATCCTCCGCTCCGGAGTGGCGGTCATCCTCACCGTGGGCAACCTGGCCGACCTGCACGCGCAGCTCCGAGGTCCAGCCTCGCGAGTCGAGGCGATCGAGGTTCCGCTGCCCACGGTGGCGGAGCGGGCAGAGTACATACAACACCTCCGGGCGGAGAACGGGTTCACGATGACGATGACTCCCGAGCAACTGGCGCATGTCACCGCCGGCCTTTCGCGCCTTCATCTGAGGGCGCTATGTCGCTATGTGATAGGACGCAGGGCCCCCCTGACCTATCATGAGGTCACGGAGCGCAAGCGAGAAATCCTCAAGCGAGAGCTGCATGGGATGATCGAGGTGCTGGAGCCCACGTCAGGCCTGGACGCCATCGGCGGAATGGAGGCGGTAAAGACGTACATGCGTCGCGTCGTCCAGGCGATCAAGGACGGAGACCACAAGCTGGTGCCGCGGGGCATCACGCTTTTGGGGCCACCCGGCGTGGGGAAGACGGCCCTGGCAGAGGCCCTGGCCAAGGAATGCGGCTTCAACTTCGTGAAGATTGTCAATCCCCGGGAGAGATGGGTGGGACAGTCGGAACGTAACTACTGGCGGATCCTACAGGCGTTGCGCTCGATGACCCCGGTGGTGGTGCTGGAGGATGAGGCGGACCAGAGCGAGCAGATGCGCGATGAGTACAGCGGGGACTCGGGCGTGGGCAATCGGATCAGGCAGATGCGCTTCGCCTTCACGGGCGACCCCGCGATCCAGGGACAAGTCCTTTGGATCCGGATCAGTAACCGACCGGACCGCCTGGACGCGGCGGAGAAACGCTCTGGCAGAAGCAGCGAGCGGATCCCACTGCTGATGCCTGATGCGGCCGACAAGGCCCGCATCTTCGAGGTCATGCCGAGAAAGCACGGCTTCCCCTGCGAGGTCAGCGATTATTCTTCCATCGTCGAGCACTGCGAGCGGCGCCATCAGGGCCAGATTTCCGGAGCGGACATCGAGGAGATCACCTTTCGGGCGTATCGTCGGGCTCGATGGCGTACAGCGGAGACGATCGCGCTCGAGGATTACCGCTGGGCGGTGGACGACTTCATCCCGTTTCAGGACCGGCACTCCATCGAGGCACAGGAGCGGGCGGCGCTCGCCCTCTGTTCC
>JBGPUH010000429.1:0-2080 GCA_041491025.1 Methylomirabilis sp. (SeqCode) | reverse complement strand
GACGCGCTCGCCCTGGCGGTCCCGGCCTCCCGGTACCGGCCGAGCCTGCGGGCCTTCCCGGCCACGCTCCCGCCTATCGCGTACCCTCGCGGGATGGCGGTGCGCAAGGTCTACCAGCGCGGGCGACTCGATTTCCAGGGGCGCACCCTGCAGGTCCCGAGAGCCTTCGTCGGGTACCCCGTGGGGGTGCAGCCGACTGCGACGGATGGGGTCGTGGACATCTGGTTCTGTCAGCATCGCATCACCCAACTTGATCTGCGAGAGGAGCCGTGAACCTGTTACCCATGTGTCCGGTACACCTGTTACCCTTGACTCCGGTCCAAACACCCAGAAGGGGGCGAGGGGACGTGAGTGGAGTAGGACGGACATGCCGGGCTGGGAGAGGTGTTTCTTCGCACCGTGGCCAAACAAGGAGTCTGGGTGGAATGGGGTTGACAGTACAGTGGTGGCCTGGTATAAGTAAGCAATCACTTACCGTCATGGAGAGAAGATTGAGCGATAAGCTTACGGCCGAGGAGAGGCGCCGCCGAATCCTGGATGCAGGACTCGAGTGCTTTTCTCAAAAAGGGTTCCGCGGGACCACGACAAAGGAGATTGCCGAGGCTGCCGGGTGTAGCGAAGCGACGATCTTCCAGCACTTCGCCTCGAAAGCGGTGCTGTATGGAGCTGTGCTCGAGGCCAAGACTGAGGTTGAGGAGATCCTGACAAAGGCTGCCGACGCCGCTGCCAGGAAGGACGATGCGGGCGTCCTTCGGGCCATCGGGATTGGTTACCTGACGCGTACAGAGCACGATTCCTCTTTGATGCGACTCTTCATCTATAGCGCCTTGGAAGGGAACGAACACGCGGGAAGGTTCTTCCGATCCAGGGTCACGAGAATCCACGAGTTCTTGAGCGCCTACCTCCAGGAGCGCATCACCGAGGGGGTGTTCCGCCCTGTGGACCCCTTGGTCGCCGCGCGCGCGTTCGTGGGCATGGTGGTATATTACCTTCTCCTCCACGAGATTTTTGGTGTGAAACGGCCCCCTGATATCTCGTCCGAGCAGGTCATTGAGAGCTTTGTGGCGCTCTTTCTCGAGGGGATCGTAGAACGAGGAGAATCTCCACAAGAAGTTAGCAAAGCGTCCGCCCCGTCACCCGCGCCTCCCCACCACCGGGTGAGAGGAGGAAGGTGAGGGGGGCGCCAGTGGCTCATGAGGTATTGCAGTCGTGGAAACCATGAGGAGGGCAGATGCTGTCCAGATACTTTGACGAGGTGCTAGTGTCGTCCAGCTCGCATCGAACATCCCCGCCTCGCTTCTCGCTGCGACTGGCGAGAGTGGGCATCCTGATGGGGCTGCTCTCAGGGATGGCCGCCCTGTCCGCATGCTCCGATAAAGCATCAGGCAAGGCCACGGTGACAAATGCGGTGCCGGTGTCTGTAGGCGAGGTGGTCCAGAAAGCGGTTCCGTTGCAACTGCGGGCGATCGGAAATGTCCAGGCCTATTCGACGGTCTCGATCAAATCCCAGGTCGAAGGGACGCTGGCGCGAGTCTCTTTCAAAGAAGGCCAGGATGTGAAGAAGGGTGACCCCATCTTCCTCATCGATCCCCGTTCCTTTGAGGCGGCGCTCAGACAGGCGGAAGCCACCCTGGCGCGCGACACGGCTCAGGCGGCGAACGCGAAGATTGATGAGCGTCGCTTTGCGGACCTGTTCAAGGAGGGGGGTGTCTCCCAGCAGCAGTACGACCAGGCGCGCACGAATGCTACCGCCCTTGAGGCGACTCTCCAATGGGACAGATCGGCCGTGGAAAACGCCAAGCTCCAGCTTGGATATGCTTCGATCCGCTCTCCGATCGACGGACGGACCGGCAACCTCCTCGTCCATCAGGGCAACCTCATCAAAGCGAATGACGCCGATCATCCGCTGGTGGTGATCAATCAGGTCCGGCCCATCTATGTGTCCTTTTCCGTCCCGGAGCAGGAGCTGCCGGCTATTCGACGGTATATGGCGTCCGGGAGCCTGAAGGTGGAGGCGATCACCCTGGGGCGCGAAGGGCGCCAGCCTCAGGGTGACCTGACGTTCGTGGACAATGCCGTG
>JBGPUH010000428.1:0-2093 GCA_041491025.1 Methylomirabilis sp. (SeqCode) | reverse complement strand
GCGATAAACTTCACGAGATCGCGAACCCGGCAGGAGTAGCCCCACTCGTTGTCGTACCAGGACAGGATCTTGACGAGGGTGCCATCCACCACGGATGTCGAAAGGCCGTCAACGATCGAGGAGAGGGGGTTTCCGTTGAAGTCAATGGAGACCAACGGCTCCTCGCAGAAGCCGAGGATGCCCTTCAGTTCGCCGTCGGCTGCCTTTCGGAGGGCTGTGTTGACCTCCTCCGCTGTCACAACCCGCTCCGTCTCCGCCACGAGATCAACCAGGGAAACGTTGGCGGTGGGGACACGGATGGCGATCCCGTGCATCTTCCCCTGCAACGCCGGCAGCACAAGGCCCACGGCCTTGGCCGCACCGGTGCTGGTAGGGATCTGTGACAGGGCGGCGGCCCTGGCCCGGCGAAGATCCTTGTGGGGCAGATCCAGGATCATCTGGTCGTTGGTATAGGAATGGATGGTAGTCATGAGGCCGTGGCGGATGCCGAAATTCTCCATGACAACCTTGGCCACAGGGGCAAGGCAATTCGTGGTGCAGGAGGCATTGCTGATGATCGCGTGTCGCGCCGGATCGTACATCTTCTCGTTGACACCCAACACAATCGTGATATCGGGATCTTTCGCCGGCGCCGAAATGATGACCTTCTTCGCGCCTGCCTGCAGATGCTTGCTCGCGCCAGCCCTGTCGGTGAAGCGTCCGGTCGATTCTATGACCACCTCCACACCCAGGTCTTTCCAGGGAAGCGCCGCGGGGTCCTTCTGGGCGAAGACCTTGACCTCCCGGCCATTCACGACGATCGCTTCGTCCTTAGCCCGCACCTCTGCCTTCAACGTTCCATGAATCGAGTCGTACTTCAGCAGGTGGGCGAGTGTCTTGGCATCGGTAATGTCGTTCACCGCGACGAACTCCAGTTCGCGGTCTCCGAGCGCCGCCCGAAAGGCATTTCGCCCGATGCGGCCGAATCCATTGATCGCAACCTTGATGGCCATAACGCCACTCCTTCCTCGAAGCTCAAAAGCTCACGATCGAGCGATTCTTGTTCCGGCGGGCGAACGCCCCACCTGAGGACAAAAGAAAAATCCGCCCGTCGTGAGCCGAACAACTCCTGCGACGGAGCGAACCCTCGTTTCCTTATACGGTTTTTAGCCCAAAAAGTCAACCCAGAAGGACAGACGTCAGAGACGGTCCGGTTCGTCTGGAGGCAGCATCTTGGTATCAAGTGTTGTCGTCAAGCGTATCCCTGCAATGATCTGCCCCCCTTGAACCGGTCCAGAGTCTATGCTAGGAATTGGCCTGGGGTGGCTCGGAGGCCCTGATCACTCCACGCGGGCGAGGGTATAGACTGCCACTTCGGCGGCACCGGCGGCCATCAGGGCCTTCGCGCATTCGCTGACTGTGGCGCCGGTGGTGAAGACATCGTCAATGAGGAGCAACCTGCGATCCTCAACCTTCTCAGGCCGCGCGACCTGAAAGGCTCCTTTGACGTTTGCCTCCCGCTCTCTTCGAGCCCCTCTTTGGGCCTCTGTGGCCCGGACGCGTCGGAGCAGCCGCCGACCAACCGGGAGTCCGCACCCTCTGCCCACTTCCTTCGCCAGGAGCGTTGCCTGATTGAAGCCTCGCTCTTGCTCGCGCTTGGGATGAAGCGGGACCGGAACCAGCAGGTCGAACTCGCGGGGATCGAGCACTCGATCTGTCACCTCGACCATCAGACGGCCGAGATGGCGGCCGAGCGATAGACGGCCGCCATACTTAAAGAGCAGAATCGCCTGACGGATCGTTCCCTCGGCTTCGTAGAGTGTCGCCGCCCTCGCCATGGCAAACGGCGGCGGCTGGACCCGGCAGGGTCCGCAGAGATGGCCAGGGCTTTCCTCAAGGGCTCGGGGCGAGACGAATGGCCTGCCGCAGCGGGGGCAGAACGGCTGAGGGACTGGCCGGACCAGACGCCAGCATGGGCCGCAAATGAGAGACCGCCGGGCGGCGTCCAGCGGCCGGTGACAGACTCGGCAGGGCGAAGGAAAGACACAATGAAGGAAGGCTGCCAGTAGCTCTTTCATCGGAGGAACGAACAATCAAGGGGGGGATCTCGGCCT
>JBGPUH010000427.1:0-2096 GCA_041491025.1 Methylomirabilis sp. (SeqCode) | reverse complement strand
CGGCAAGCGGGTCTCGGTATGGGTCGATGAGACGCGGCCCTTTCTGCAGGGGGCTCGGCTCACCGCGTGGGAACTGCAGAAGGACGGCATCGCGGTCACGCTCATCACCGACAACATGGCCGGCCACCTGATGCAGCGCGGCCGCATCGATCTTGTCATCGTGGGCGCCGATCGGATCGCCCGTAACGGCGATGTGGCCAACAAGATCGGGACGTATACGCTCGCGGTCCTGGCGAAAGAGCACGGCATTCCCTTCTGCGTTGCGGCGCCTATGTCCACCTTGGATCTGTCCCTGAAAGCTGGCGACGAGATTCCGATCGAGGAGCGGAGCCCCGAAGAGGTGACGACCTGGGCCGGCATTCGGACCGCTCCGGTTGGGATCTCTGTGGTGAACCCGGTCTTTGACGTCACGCCGGCCCGTTACATCACCGCAATCATTACCGATCGGGGCGTGGCGCGGCCACCGTATGGCGCGAGCCTCGAAGCGCTTGCCACACGGGCCTAGCAGCGGCTACGCCTTCTGCACAACCCAGTGAAGAATGACTTGGAAGGCTCAGGACGAATCAGCGACGAGAGGACGGAAGGCGATAGCCGTCACCTGCCTCCTGATCGCATTAGTTCCGCTCGCTGCGGCCGCCCCGCCTCAGGTTGAGCCAGAGTCCGCGTGGAGGCTGGCACTCGAGCGAATCGGGGCGAAGGACTATCAAGGCGCCGCTCCGCTCCTCGACGACCTCCATAAGAGTGATGCCTTCCCGAAGGCGAACGAGGCCGGCTTTCTCCTGGGCGTCTCACTGTATAGACAGCAGCGGTGGCAGGAGGCGGCCCCAGCGCTGGAAGCTGCCGCTGCGCAGCTTCCAGCGCTCGCAGATTACGCGCTCTACTACGCAGCATCTACGGATGAGGCCCTTGGCCTGAAATCCGAGGCCCTCGCGACACTCTCGCGCCTGCTTCAGGAGCACCCGGCCAGCCTCCTCAGCGAACGAGCCCAACGAGATCGGGCCAGGCTGTACGCCGACGCCAACCTGCTTTCGCAGGCCGAGGAGGCCTACAGGGATTACCTCTCTCGCGCCTCAGACGCGGCTCGGCGTCGAGAGGCCATGCTCGCGCTCGCAGAGATCACCCTGAAAGGGCAGAAGCGGCGGGAGGCGGAGGATCTCCTGCGAGAGCTATGGCTGAAGTGGCCGGGGAGCCGGGAGGCGGTTCGAGCGGCCGAACTCCTGACGTCGATGGCGGAGGTACAACCCTTCACGCTCGACGAACAATTTGAGAGCGCCCTCACCCTCTACCGCGCCGGCCAGCATGCACAGGCGGTGACCGCCTTGTCGCCATTTCTTGTCAGTGGCCCCCCATACGCCTCACGGGCGAGGCTCCTGAGCGGGATCAGCCACTTTCAACTCCGGGACTACAATCGGGCCATTGCCCTCCTCTCGCCGCTCGTCAAAGAGCCGTCCCCTCTTCGGGCGGAGGCGCTCCACTGGATCGGCCGAAGCTACGGACGGCTGGACGATCGGGAGAAGGCGATCCAGACATGGGCCCGTCTGGTCAAAGCGTATCCCGGGAGCCCATGGGCTGCCGATTCGCTCTACCTGATGGCGTTGAACTACCGCGAGGACGGCAAACCGACGCCGGCGGTTCATGCCCTGTCCCGCCTTCTCAGGGATCATCCGTCCAGCCGATTCGCTGATGCCGCGCTCTGGGCCAGGGCGTGGATCAATTACCGGCAATCGGCCCTCGGCCAGGCGCTTCATGATCTGCAACGACTGCAGAGCAACGCCACATCGACCTCACGACTCCGGGCGCAGGCTCTCTACTGGCAAGGGAGGATCCTCGAACAGGTGGGGAAGAAAGGGAGGGCGATCGACGCCTACCGGGGACTGTTCAAGACCCTCGGCGACGAGTACTATTACGCCGAGCAAGCCCGTCTCCGCCTCCTCCGCCTGAATCCATCGATCGGGCCCGCAGTCACCGCTGTTTCGCTGAAGACGGGCGAACTCGATCCACGCGAACCGCTGTCAGCTTCGAACGGCTCCCTGGTCGCGAAGGCCAGGCTGCTCAAGGAGCTGAATCTGCGAGAGGAAGCCGCGGAAGAGTTCTGG
>JBGPUH010000426.1:0-2114 GCA_041491025.1 Methylomirabilis sp. (SeqCode) | reverse complement strand
GCGGCCAACGACCCTGTCCGCCACCGCGTCACCCCGGACCTTGAGTAGGACCAAGCCGATATCAATGCAAAGCGCCCCCGTAAAGGCCAACGCGAGGGCCATCAGTTGGTGAGTCATGATCGCATGTGAATCAGGATCGCATGCCCCCTCACCCACAGCCTCTTCCCCGACGGGGGCGAGGGACAAAGGGCGGGAGAAGCTGCTTGGTACATGGGTGAGTCTGAGGCCAAAGGAGAAAATTAGTGCGAGGACTGGCCAGGCACTCCCGTTGGGGTGACCTGGGGTGGAGGCGAGGCCGAGGGGCCAAGGTCCCGCTTGATGATGACCGTTGTCTGTGGCGAGACCATGATGTGATTCGCTATGCTGAAGCCTCTCCAGTGAAACTCTACAAGGTGCGGTCCAGCAACAACAGGTACCACGGCCGGCCCGTGGAACTCTTTGGCTACGCCGATCCGCCTTCCATCAATGACGATCTCGGCGTCGTCCGGCATCAGCTCGATCTGAAGAGAGGCATTGGGAGGCGGCGGCTGCGGGGGAGCGTAAGAGGGGTAATAGGCATACGGTGGGGGCGCATAGGCCGGCCTGGGCGGGTAAACCCTGGCCATTTGCTCAGCTTGGATAGCGTCGCCCGCCAGCGCGCCGGTTATGGCCCCGATCCCGGCCCCGATCGCTGCCCCCGTCCCCGCCGACCCTGCGATCCCTCCAAGGACGGCGCCGGTGGCGGCACCGATTCCCGCCCCGGTCAATGTCCCGCTCTCCCGAGGTGTCAGGGGAGTGGCACACCCCGCAAGGAGGAGCAAGAAGATCGAACCGACAGTCAGGTTTCGTTTCACTGTATTTCGCCTCCTACTCACAGTATAGCATGGCGTCAGAAGCCGCGACAATACCGATGGATCAGATCGGTAGTGGGTCAAATGAAACTCCCAACGGGTCATTCTGAGGCGTAGCCGAAGAATCTCGCTGTAAAGGCTGTGAGGTCCGAGATCCCTCGCGGAGTCTACACTGAGCGAAGCGAATGTGCTCAGGATGACGATTCTAGGCTGGCGGTTAAAATGACCCACCACCATCCAATCCAAGCGATTGACGTCGTATCAAACGGGATGTTAGGATTGCGTTGCTAAGGGTGTTCACATTCACGCTGATAGGAAACGATGCGGATGACACTTCACCTTCGACAAGGAATCGCTTTGCTGCTGTGCATGCTCCTCTTTGCAGGCGGCACGCTGGGGTGCGCGGCCATAGAGGAGCAGGTGAAGGCGAATCCCCAAGCGGCCATCGGCGCGGGCGTGGGGACCGCCGTCGGCCTGTTGACAGGCGGGCTGATCTTCCGCACTGCCACTGGGACACTCTTGGGCGGGTTAATAGGCGGCTTAGCCGGCGGGGTCGTTGGGAACGTGATGGAGTCGCGATCCCGCGATCGAGCGGCAACAGCCCAGCAATATGATTACAGCCCTGCGCAGGGAACGATGGTCAGAATCGAGGCAGTCGAGGCTCATCCAGGTCAGATCCGGGCCGGAGAGACGGTCAACCTCAATCTGAGGTGTGCCGTCCTCACCCCGAACTCTCAACAGAGGGTCCTGGTCTCCGAGCGCCGGCCGATCCTTTTCAATAATTCCACGGTCGGCGATTCGACCTTACAAGCACAGCGACAGGCGGGCACCTGGACGAGTAGCCAGCCGGTTACCCTACCCGCCAACGCACAAGGCGGGAGCTATCGGGTCGTCATGACCGTGAAGGCTGAAGGGACTGAGGCCACCCAACACACCAACTTCACCGTGACCCGGTAAACTGGTGATGCTGGGGTCTTGGATCGTGGATCGTAGATCTTGGGAGAGCAAGCCGGACTTCAAAGATCCACGTTCCAAGATCTAGGATCGTTTTCTAATCGATGCAGGCTGGAGTAGGGTATTCGAGTGACGCGCCGGCCTGTACGGCGAGCCGAACCACGACCTCAGCCTCATCAAGGAGCTCTTCCCCACGCTTCCTCTGATCGGCTTTTTCGGCAATGGCGAGCTGGCCCCCGTGGGAGGAAAGAACTACGCCCACAGCTATACGGGCGTCCTGGCCATCATCGGCGAAGCCTAAGGCCGCTTCCCTTTTCTCCGACAGCCATC
>JBGPUH010000425.1:0-2122 GCA_041491025.1 Methylomirabilis sp. (SeqCode) | reverse complement strand
TCCACCGCCAGTCACCGACTCTCAGGGCTCCCTAGATGTCGGAGCCTGGACTCGGCCACCGGTGAGGTGGTGCCTCAAGATCCTGCTGGCTCAGCCCGCGAAATCTGCCGGGCAACGCTTAGTTTGAACCGATTGTCTCAGGGGTGCTACCGGTAGTAGGGGATAGGGCGTAATAGGAAGGCCGCGGTGAAGCCACTTGATATCATGCCTCTCTACTATGCCCATCGCCGGAAACGGCGTTTGTTATTGAAGAGCTAAGGGAGGAATGTGCGACTTCGTGATGACTATGTACCCCTGATTATCACGGGTTGTCAAGTAAAATGTCGTTTTGGAAAAGAAGTAAAGGCTCACCGCCCCCTTCTCTGGCTCACCCTAGAGCGCGAGCCATCGCAGACCACCGCACGAGGGGCATGATGGAAGGTGCTCGACAGGCGAGGCGAATGACCACTCCTCGGCGCACCCGAGACAGAGGTAGGTGCCGGGATCAAGCGGCGGTTCGACAGGGCGGAGTTCCGAGACCGGCGCCTCGCTCGCCCAGGCCTCATCCTGATATTTCCGGCGTCCAGCGCGGAACCCGGACCGGCTCTTCTTCCCTCCCCACTCCTCGGCCCAGAGGTCGCACGTATGGTCAGCCAGGATGGTCCCTTCCACCAATGCACACGCGCTCGGGATGCGGAAGTTGCCACAGTTCCAGCAGCGCCGGAACCTTTCAGTCGGGCGGTAGTTCACCTCCCCCTGGCGTCGCTTGGCCTCCTCCTGCTCAGGCGTTGACATAGAGAAACCCGATGGGAAGGATCACGTGCCTCGGCGTGCCTTGGCCAATCAGGTCGCCAGGTCTCATCGATGGGGGACTAGACGTACCCGCGCTCACGGGCAACCAGGTCCAGGGGGGTGGCGGCCATGATTTCCACCTCGGGGATCAAGCCGAAGTGAGTACGGTTGTCTACGGTCTTGATGTAACGGTGACACTGCTCGCAGACTTCAAGAAAACATCGATGGTCCTCTTCAGCGAAGAGGGTGCCGAGCTGCTTGTGATCCGTACAGTCGCAAAACGGGCAGCCGACGCGACGAAACTGCCACTCGAACCCACACAGGCTGCAGTAAAGGAAGCGCAGACTGGTGACGTCTTCGCCTCTAAGCTCCGCGAAGCCTGGCGCCGACCCACAAATGGGACAGATCGCCTCTTCCCAGCGTACCCCTTTCCGACGTTCGCCGAGCATTTCAGCGCAGGCCTCCAGGCTGGGACGCAAGCTCCATTCAGCCAGGGTCTGGAGGAGCTCGGGGTCCAGGCCGTGCTCATGCGCAACCGCATACGCATACCCCTCTTCAGCCAGCGCCCCCGTGAGCAGGGATGGGAGAAGCGGCCTCCCCTCTTCAAGGGCTATTTCAATGGCTATTGCGGAGGCTTCGACCTGACCCCCTCGCGTCTTGGCGAGCTGGTTGAGCGCGCGAAAGAGGGATTCGGCTGACTCGAGGTCCAGTGGAAACTCCCATCGGCGAAGTAGCGGCTCTCCCCGCCGGACGCGATCCGTCAAGAGGCCATTATCCAGCGCATCAATGTCGATCCGGACAGGCACCTGATGCTGGGCAAGCAGGAGGCGCTCATAAAAGGTGAGCAGCTCTTCAAGCTCCGGCTTCCGCCGCTTGAGCCCAGCTAGGGATTCACCAACGGCTTCCCACTGGCGTCCTCGCAGCATATCCGCTCCAATGAAAAAGGCTTGCTCCCGCGCCGTTGACCCAGCGCGAGAGCAAGCCTTGAATTCGATTCACTGCAAAGGGGTGGCTTTCAGATCCTCCTGCAACCTACGACTGGCCTGCCATGATGACGACGTATCGGAGCAGGAAACCACCGATCAGGATCAGGACAGACGCGATGGCCAGCGTGCCGCCCGCGGTCCGTTCCTTACCGTCGCCAGCCTTGACGAAGCTCAGCCCAAGCGGGACGATCAGGCCCAATGCAACCAGCCCTCCCCAGAAGGGAAGTGCAAACCTGCCCTTGACCAGTGGATCGGCCGCAGGGCCCAGCATCAGGACGAACGCGACGAGAAGGACCAGCTCCACCACCATGGCAAAGGTATCGGCCTTCTTGAGTTTGGCCCAGCTTTCCCCGAGGTTCGCGCCT
>JBGPUH010000424.1:0-2124 GCA_041491025.1 Methylomirabilis sp. (SeqCode) | reverse complement strand
GACCAGGTAGCCGCCGACCCAGACGGCGACGACGATACCCACGGAGCCGAGGACTTCCAGCACAGGCGAGGTGAGCGCATCGACTCTGACGATCCGCAAGATGGCTCTGAAGACCTGGTCGCTCGCCTCCGAGTACCGTCGCTTCTCATACTCCTCCATGCCGAACGCCTTGACAATCCTGACCCCGGAGATGGTTTCCTGCAGAATCGTATTCAACTCGGCGCGGCGCTCCTGGACCAACCTTCCTCTGCGGCGGATCTTCGCCCCGAACTTCACGATCGGGAGGATGGTCACCGGAAGGACAAGAAGGGAGAGGAGGGCGAGCTGCCACTTGATCAAGAAAAGCAACGCGATGAGCCCGATGATGTTGAGCGGTTCTCTGAGGGCGTTCCGGAAGAGCTCGGTCGAGGCGTCACCAAGGCTTTCCACATCGGAGCTCAGACGGGACATGATCTCGCCCGTTGAACGACGGGTGAAGAAGCCGAGGGACAGCGTCTGGAGGTGCGAGTACAGGTCGTTCCGGATGTCCCTTTGGACCCGCTCCGAGACGTATCGCATCTGAAGTTGTTGAAGATAGCCCAGCGCACCCTTCGCCAGAAAGACCAGGAACAGGGCGGCTCCGACGAAGGTGAGGACGCTGATCCGATGAGCGTGGAGAAACTCCTGGAGCTGGACCAGCCTGTTGCCCAGCACCGCTTTGACCGGGTCCGGGAGGCTGATTCCTGAACTGCTTCCCTCCGTGGAGAACACGCCGTCGAAGATCGGCTGGAGCGACCCGATGGAGATGGCATTGAGGATGGCGATGAGGAAAAGGCCGGAGACGGCAAGGATGATCCGCGCCCGATAGGGGGCGGCGTATCCAAGGAGGCGAAGAAACTGCTGGAGGGGGGTTTGCATACCTCGAATACTGTTCACGGTTCACAGTTCACGGTCCACCGTCCGTGAACCGTCAACTGTCAACTGTGAACCATTGATGTAGGGTGCCACCGCCCGCTGAACCCGCATCAATTGTTTCAGGAGCCCGGGCAGCGCATCCAGTCGAAGCATGTTTGGCCCGTCGCTGGGCGCGTTCGCGGGGTCAGGGTGGACCTCCATGAACAGGCCATCGACCCCTACCGCCACGGCGGCCCGTGCCAGGTAGTGGATGAACTCCGCCTGCCCTGAAGAGGCGTGTCCTGCCCCCCCGGGCAGCTGCAGACTGTGGGTGGCGTCGAACAGCACCGGATAGCCGAAGCTGCGCATGACCGGCAGGGAGCGGAAGTCCACCACCAGGTTATTGTATCCGAAGCTCGTCCCGCGCTCGGTGAGGATGATCTGCTCTGAGCCGGCAGACTGAAGCTTCTCAACGATATTCCGGGCATCCCACGGAGAGAGGAACTGCCCTTTCTTGACATTGACTGGCTTGCCGGTCCGGCCAGCGACAAGGAGGAGATCTGTCTGGCGGCACAAGAATGCCGGGATCTGGATGATATCGAGCACCTCCGCGGCGGCAGGCACCTGGTCCACTTCGTGAACGTCTGAGAGGATCGGTACGCCAAGCTTCTCCTTCACGCGCTGCAGGATCCGGAGCCCCTCGCGAAGGCCAGGACCGCGGAATGAACCCACTGACGAACGATTGGCCTTGTCGTACGAGGCCTTGAAAATAAAGGGGACCTCACAGGCATCACAGGCTGCCTTGATCGCCTCGCCGGTCCTGAGAAGGTGCTCCTCGCTCTCGATGACGCAGGGACCAGCTGCCAGGACCAGCGGCGCTCCGCCGCCGATAATCAGCTCGCCTATCCGTACCTGTTTTGTCACTGCCATAGGCCAAAAAATAGGGTAGGGGGTCTAGGGTAGAGGGACCTTCCTATACCCTAAACCCTAGCCCCTATACCCTGGTTTCCTGCCGTTGAAGGGAAGCCTTGATGAACTCCCGGAACAGCGGGTGAGGCCGCCTGGGGCGCGATTTGAACTCGGGGTGAAATTGCCCGCCTACGAACCAGGGATGATCCGGCAGCTCGATCATCTCGACCAATCTGTTATCCGGCGAGAAGCCGCATAGGCGCATCCCGTGACGCTCCAAGATCTCTCGATAGTCGTTATTGACCTCATACCGGTGTCGATGCCGCTCGCTGATCTCATCGG
>JBGPUH010000423.1:0-2153 GCA_041491025.1 Methylomirabilis sp. (SeqCode) | reverse complement strand
GCTTCTTGCCGGTGGTAGCCGGGAACGTACGCCGTCAGAGCCCCGTGGCGCTGTACCGCCACGCGGAGCTGTTCACGGCGATACGGGACGTGGACCAATACGGAGGCAAGTGCGGCCAGTGTGAGTTCCGCAGGATCTGTGGCGGCTCCAGGGCCCGCGCCTTCGCCGCGACCGGCGATGTTTTGGGGAGCGACCCACTCTGCACCTACGCGCCGGAGTGTCTGGCGGGCGCCGTGGATGCGCGGCCGCGGTAACAGGAGAAGGCGGACGCCAGGTACCGGGAAAGTCTATCCAGGGATTTTCATCAGCTCGTCGCTTTCAGAGAGGCCGATGATCTATCGGATCGAATAAGGGAGAGCCGGGCCAATCTCATTCTCGTCGATCTCGAATGGTTCCAGCCCGATCATCGGAATAACCTGCTTGATTTCGTGAACAACGCCACGCTCCCGCACGCGATTCCTGTGATCGTCGTGACGGATGACACGCCCGGCGCTCTGTGCCTCCTTTCCAGCGCTTTTGTCCTGCAGAAGCCCGTCTCGATGCAAACGTTGCGGGACACCGTTCATGGGACCCCTCAAGACCTCCCAAATCATTCTGGGTGTGAGCCCACCACAGAGAGCGATCAGATGTGCGGCAGGCAGATCGCACCGCAGGTGCGATGGAGATCCAGTGGGCTGTTTCAGGAGCCAGGCGAGCCAATCTGTCCCTTCTTTAAGGAGGCGACCGCCGACTGGCTCTATCCGGTCACGGGCTTCTGTCGGGGCAGGCCGGACGGGAAGCTGATGATCCCGAGCATTGACGAGTATCGCGAGTCCTGCACGACTGAGCAGTTTCGATGCTGCACGACCTACCAGACCAAGCGGCAACGTCTTGACGAAGCCGTAGCGTAAGTGTACTAGACCGTACGGCTCGGTTGAACTGCCCGCCTTTTCGCTCTCAATTTGGGACATTATCCAGTGAGATGAGGCATGCCGCTCCGTCGGTATCACATCCGCAATTCTCACTAGTTAAGAGTGCTCGCATTTGGACGATGGGGAATCGGTGCCCCACCGACGGAGCTTTCGAACTCACTTGGCTTTGATTAGCCGTCGGATATCCACTTTATTCCTTTAAAATCAATAGAATACAGAATTCAGATTCTTCAAGTGATCTGGAGCTTCTGGTATTAATCGTGCACGAGAGAGGAGAGAGATACTCTTGTCAAGGCGGCTGATGTCTATCCAGGAGCTCTTCAGATATGTCTGAGGCGGGGAGACAGGGTCGTCCATCGCAAACGAGTTGATAGTAGCGAAGGAAACGGGAGGAACGAATGCAAATCAAACGGATCCTTTTTCCGACCGACTTTTCTGAGAATGCCGAATACGCATTTCAGTATGCGCTCACCTTCGCACGCGAGTTCGGGGCTAAACTTTACGTTCTTCATGTGATCTACTTTCCTCCCCAAATGCCCGAATATGACATCGGCCAGGTCATCGACGGTTTGGTCAAGAATGCTGAAAAAAACTTGAAAAAGCTGATTGAGAAAACAAAAGAGACCGAGGTGATCTTCCATCCTGAGGTGCGGGTTGGTGTGGAGTACAGCGAGATCACCGAGCTCGCGGAAAAGGAGAAGATCGATCTCATCGTGCTGGGGACCCACGGACGGACCGGGTTGGCTCATGCCTTTCTGGGCAGTGTCGCCGAGCGGGTGGTTCGCCACGCCGCCTGCCCGGTCTTGACCGTGAAGCCGCCGCGGATCAAAGGCGCGAAGGCGGCAAAAAGGAAGTGAGGGGGGCCATAATGCGTCGCGAGGCATTGGCTCGATATCTTGAGACTGCCCTCGGCGGCGTCGTGGAGATTCAGGCGCTCCGGCCGCTAGGGATCGGTCAGCCTTCCGATGCTGTAAAGGGGCACGGAGCCCTGCGGACCGGCGACCTCAAGGCGTTCGGCTATGGCCGGCCAATCCAGATCGACGTCCTCTTGGACGGCGTTCCACGTTCGTATGTCCTCTCCACGATGCGGGGCGGGCCCGGCTTCGGCCACGATCACTTTGCTGACAGAGCGGGCGAGTTGATTTGGGCGCATGACGCCTATGGGAAGCTCCTGCGTCACGTCAAGAGCCTCGACGTCGGTTTCATCACTCGGGAAGGGGAGCTGCGATCGGCTGGGGATGC
>JBGPUH010000422.1:0-2159 GCA_041491025.1 Methylomirabilis sp. (SeqCode) | reverse complement strand
TCATCAGGGACACGAGCTTCAAGAGAAACGCGTTGATCAGTGGGATGAAAAGCCCCAGCGTCAGGATCGTGAGGGGGAGGGTCAAGATCACGAGCACAGGTCGAAGGACGGCATTGACTATCCCCAGAAAAAAGGCCGCGGCCAATGCCGGCAACACCCCCCGCACCTCAATCCCTGGGATGACGGTCGAAACGATGAGCAGGGCCAGCGCATTGAGACCGAGTCGGATCAGGAATCCCATCGCTCGCTTCCCCTAGTGCGTCTGCAACTTACTTCACCTGTAATTGGTGGCACTGTGCCGGGCCAAGAAACGAGCATAGCAAGGCGCGGTCCCTGTGGCCGACCGAGGCGTACAGTGTCAGGTACGTCGCAGGGAGCGCCCTGGGGGCTAGCAACGCCGCTAGGCGAAGTTGAGTGGACCGGCAATGGTTCAACCGAACTCGCCCTGAACAAATCGCTCGCAGGCGTCGAGCCGCATCCGCTTGCCGCTGGTGGTCTTGCTGAGACTTCCCGGCGCGACCAGCAGCACCTGGTCGAGCACCGTCCCCCCTGCGGGTCGATAGACCTCATCAACTCGAGCGCGAATCTCCCTCACGAGCGCGTCCCGGAGCGGCGCCGGGCAGAGTGGATCCCGAAGCTCGACAACCGCCACCACGCGCTGGGTCCCAGTCCTGGCGTCGGTCACTCCGAAGACGACGCTTCGCCCCGGTCGGACCTCGTCAACCGCCTCCATCACCTCTTCGAGCTGGGCCGGGGCGTAGTTGCGGCCCCCCTTGATCACCGTCTCCTTCAGCCGCCCGGTAATGTACAGCTCCCCCTCCGAGTCGATCATCCCCTCGTCGCCGGTGTGTAGCCAGCGCTGCCCATCCCGCTCCCGAATCACGTGCGCGGTCTCCTCGGGGTCGCCGAAATACCCATCCATGAGGCTGGGTCCGGCGATGATCACCTCCCCGCGCCGCCCAGCCGGGAGCGGGTTTCCCTCGGCGTCGATGATTCGGATCTCAAAGCCCTTCAGCGGCCGCCCCACGGAGACCCACTCCTCCCCGCGCTGACGGAAGACCCGGTAGGGGGCGTCGAGGTCTGGAAACGAAACGGCCAGCGCCATCTCGGCCAGCCCATAGACTGGAGACAGTGCCTCCTTGGGGAGCCCGAACGCGCCGAACTCGCGCTGGAACGCTTCCATCGCCTGCTCGGTGACCGGCTCAGCGCCGTTCATCACGATCCGGAGGCAGGAGAGATCAAGGCGCTCCGCATTGCTGTAGGTCGGGTGGTGCTCGAACCGCCTGGGGGAAATCCGGCACATCCGTGCCAGCCGGGCAATTGCTGAATTGTTGCCGACAGAGATCGTCGCCCTGAACTGATGGATCGCCCACATCCAGCGGACTGGATCGCGGGTGAAGTCTGTCGGCGACATCAGGTAGGTTGGTATGCCGAGGGCAAGGGTTCCCAGTGTGGTCCCGATCAGCCCCATGTCATGGTAGAGCGGCAGCCAGGAGACGACCTTGTCGTCGGGCCTCGGTTGGACGGCTTCTCCGAAGGCTCGGATGTTGGCCAAGATCGCCCGATGGCTCAGCATCACTCCCTTCTGGAGCCCTGTTGACCCGGAGGTGAATTGGAGGAGTGCGGTCGCCGCCCCGTCGAGGCTGGGCGCCCGGAATGGGGCGGTTCCTCGCAGGAGGTCAGACGCCGCCACGAAGGCAGGCGCCTCCGGGAGGAATCGGGCCGCGGTCCGGCAGACCGGGCCGAAGTCGCGCTCGGCGATCACCACGCGAGGGCGGGAGGTCTGGCAGATGTGCACCTGCTGGTCCACGTAACGGGTGAGGCGGTGGAGCCCTTCCAAGATGTCAAGCAGAGGCCGGCCTACCCCTTTGCCCTGCCGCCACCGTCGGGCTGAGGGACGTCGGAGGAGCCACTCGATCACCCATCGTGCGGGGACGTAGGTGCGCGTGATCCTTACCGCGCCCAACGCGCGCAGCAGGCCTGCCGGGAGGAGGAATGGCGGGTAGGTGGGGACCGCCACCGCACCGGCCAGCCAGGCGCCGAACAGCGCCTGAAGGATGGGTCGCCCAGTGGGGAGCATGATCAACACCCGATCGCCGGTTCGGACGCCCAGTTCCTGGAGGAGCCCCGCCACCCGCTTGGCCTCCTGGTAGAGCGCC
>JBGPUH010000421.1:0-2159 GCA_041491025.1 Methylomirabilis sp. (SeqCode) | reverse complement strand
GGGCTCGGCCGATCGAGCGGGGGATGGTTCTCGGTGAGAGACAAGGACCTTGCGCGAGGCGGACTTCGAACTGATCGATCGGTTCTTGCGGGGCGATGGGACTGCGTTCGATGAATTGGTCCGAAAGCGCCAGCGGGAGGTCTACAATCTGGCATACCGGATGACCAGGAATGCTGAGGATGCTCGTGACGTCTCGCAGGAAGCCTTTCTTCAAGTGTACAAGCATCTGGGTCGTTTCGATCGTCGCTCCAGCTTTTCCACCTGGCTCTACCGGATCGTGGTGAATCGTTGTCTCAACCATCTGAATCGGGGTTCCCGCTCCCCCCACCGCGTGGTTGACGAGGCACCCGAGCCGGTCGATCCTTCCGAGGGGTCGTTGGGGCAACTGGAGGAGAAAGAACGACAGGACGCCCTCGCCCGTGCCATTGAGACCCTCCCCCCGCAACAGCGGGCGAGCCTGACGTTGCGCGTGCATCATCACCTGGCGCACCGGGAGATCGCCGAGATTCTGGGAGTCACCGAGGCGACGGCCAAGGTGCATTATTTTCATGCGGTGAAAGCTCTGCGGCAGAGGTTGGCGCATTTGCGCGAAGGCGCATGATGGCCGAAAGGATCAATCGTCGAGATGCGGTGCGAGGAAGCTGAAACCAGGTTGCTGGAATTGGTGGATGAGGAGCTGCCCTCCGAGCGGCGCGTCGAGGCCCTCTCGCATCTTCAGGCCTGTACGTGCTGCGCCGCCGAGTTCTCCGCGTACCAGAATCTCCTGGCGCTGGTCCAGGCCGACGCGGTTCCGGAGCCGTCGCCGCGCTTCTGGAAGGAGTTCCTCCCCTCGCTGAAACACCAAATCGAACAGGAGGCCTTCGACAGCAAGCAGGAATCCACCGGCTGGTTGGCTGGCCTCCGATCATGGTTCGTCTTCTCCCGGCCCTTCATTGCCGGCGTGGCTGTTGCGGCGGTCTCCATCCTCATCGTCATCAGGCTGCCGGGCTTCTTGCCGGTCGGCCCCGACCGATACGACACGCCGCCCGCGAAGGAGCAGTCCGCGAGCCGCGAAAGCGGGAGCGCGAGTGTGGCCATGAGCCCGAACACCGATGACGTGAAGCGACGCTCAGGCGAGCCGTACGTGCTGGCCGGAGAAATCGTCGATGATCCTTCAGCCCTGGCGGCTGCCATTCAGCGCCTCCCCTGGGTGAATGAGATTGCGGATCGGCTCGAAACCGCCTGGGTCCTGCACCCCGAGTCTGACCCCGCGGAATGGATTGCCTCGCTGAGCGAGGAGGAACATCAGATCCTGCTCGATCGCCTGAGGAGTTTCCGATGGTCACAGTCATGAGACCTTCGTGGGATGCTTCGGCCAGACGTCGCCGTGCCGTTCTGGCCGCTGCTGGAGTCATCGGAGTTTTCCTCGTTGTCTCTTCGGCCATGGGGCAGCCGTTCACGCCTCCAGGTCCCGGTTCGCCCGGACCCGGAGAGGGAAGACGTTTGATTGAGACGATCAAGATCTGGAAGATGACGGAAGCGCTCGATCTCAGTGAAGATCAGGCAGCCAAGCTCTTTCCCAAACTGACTCAATTGGAGGCTGCACGCCGCGAATTCCAGAGGCGGCAACACCTGTTGCGAGATGAACTTGCCGTGCTTCTGAGACAGCGGCCCTCGCGGGATCAGGACATCAAAGCGAGGCTGGAGGAGTTGGATCGCACCGAAGCCGACTTCAGGGGGCGGGAGCGCGCCGTGAGAAACGAGGTCCGAACGATCTTGAGTCTGGAACAACAGGCCCGGCTGACCCTATTCGAAGAGCGGTTTGAGGCCGAGATGCGGCGGACCATCCTGGATCTTCGGATACGTCGCCAGGGGCTCTTCCCATCCGGGCCGGGCCAGGGCCTCAGACCACCCGCCGTCAGGGATCGACCCCCGTTGCCCGTCGAGGGCGGGCCGCCACCCCGATGACCGTGTGAGCAAATCACGGCAGCGAAGCGATCCTTCGCTGCCGTTTTTGTTTCCGGAGGTCCGACATGTCAACGAGCCAACCGGCCTCGTCCCGCTCGCGGAGGTGGCGATGGTTGATCGGGGTGGTGACCCTGATACTCGGGATCGCCCTCGTGGGGCCGCTGATCTGGGATGCGGTTCTCAGCGGGCTGCTCTTGGTCGATGTGCTCAGG
>JBGPUH010000420.1:0-2166 GCA_041491025.1 Methylomirabilis sp. (SeqCode) | reverse complement strand
GTCGGCCGTGACCCCAGCAACGACCTGGCAGTGATCAAGATCAATGTCCCGAAGGAGAAGCTCTTTCCGCTCAAACTGGGCAATAGCGACACCCTGCAGGTCGGGCAGACGGCGATCGCGATCGGGAACCCGTTCGGGTTGGATCGCACGGTTACGCGCGGCGTGGTCAGCTCGGTGGGTCGGATGCTCCGGTCTGAGAGCGGACGCCAGATTCGGGGCGTGATCCAGACCGACGCGCCGATCAACCCCGGCAACTCCGGTGGTCCGTTGCTGAACTCTCGCGGCGAAGTGATCGGGATCAACAGCGCCATCTATACGCCCAGCGGTGGGTCGGTCGGGATCGGTTTTGCTATCCCGGTGAACACCGCGAAGCGACTGCTTCCGCAGTTGATCGCCAAAGGGCGGGTGAGCCATCCCTGGCTGGGGGTCGCCGGCTTGGATATCACGCCGGAGGCGGCCAAGGCCCTGAAACTCCCGGCCCAGCAGGGAATCCTGGTCGTTCAGGTTTCGCCGAAAGGCCCGGCCGCCCGTGCCGGAATCAGGGGAAGCACCAAGCGAACACGCATTGGAAATACGCTGGTTAGCGTAGGGGGGGACATCATCGTCGCGGTCGATGGCCATAAGGTATCATCTATAGATGAGATGACGGCCTATCTGGACGGGGAGCGGAAGGTCGGGGACGAGGTCAAAATGGATCTGCTCCGGGATGGCCGGTCCCTCAGCCTCGCTGTTCGGTTAGGGGAGCTTCCCGAGGAATGAAGGCCGTCTGGACCCGCCAGCTCTCAGCACTCCTCTTCACACTCGCGGTTCTCCAACTCGTCGTCCCATCTCCGCCTGCCTCGGCGCTTGAGAAAGGCAAGGTCGTCATCGACGGGCGTGTCACGATCGACGTGGAGGTGGTGCGAAGTGTAGGGGCCCAGGCCAAAGGGTTGTCAGGCCGGTCGTCCCTGAAAAGGGGGAGCGGGATGGTGTTTCCCTATGATCAGGCGCTGCCGCGTGGCTTCTGGATGAAGGGGATGCGGATTCCCATCGACATTCTCTGGGTCCGTGACGGCAGGATAGTGGCCATCGAGGCGGAGATCCCGCCGCCAGCGCCGAACGCGCCGCTTGCCGTGTTCAGCCATGTGGCCGATCTGGTGTTGGAGGTTCCGGCAGGGTACGCGCACGAAATGGGAATTCGAGTCGGTCAGGCGGTCCAATTTCAATCCAGGGCATTGAGTCGTGGAGGATGGTGGCAGGGACGATGAGACATCGGATGCGGATGCAGGATGTGATGAGACGGACGATTGCCGCGGTATGGATGGTGCTCTTTCTCGTCCTCGCGCAAGGGATCGCTGACGCGCAGGTCACAGCGAGGGTGAAGGAGTCGGTGCTGGACAATGGGCTCAAGGTCTTGCTGCTGGAAGAGCACAAGGCGCCCGTGGTGACGGTGCACGTCTGGTATCGGATCGGCGCGCGCAACGAGCAGCCAGGCGCCACCGGGCTGTCCCATTTCCTCGAGCATATGATGTTCAAGGGGACGTCGAAGGTGGGGCCTGGCCAGTTTTCGAAGACCGTCCAGAAGAACGGAGGCCGCGACAACGCGTTCACCAGCGACGATTACACCGGCTATTTCGAGACATTCGCCTCTGACCGATTCGAGCTGGCCCTGGAGCTTGAGGCCGACCGGGTCCGGGGCCTGCTGCTGGATGCGAAGGAGGTGGAGTCCGAGAAGAAGGTGATCATGGAGGAGCGGCGGCTGCGGACCGACGACGACCCCGTCTCCGCCCTGAGGGAGACGATGGAGGCGGTGGCCTTTCAGGTCCACCCCTACCGTCAGCCGGTCATCGGCTGGATGTCCGATCTGGAGGCACTGACGCGGGAGGACCTGGTCCGCCACTATAACACCTACTATCTCCCGAATAACGCCGTGTTGATCGTGGTCGGCGATTTCAAGAGCGACGAGTTGCTGCCGAAGATCCGGCGCGTTTTCGGCGCGATCCCGCGCGGTCCGGAGCCGCCCAAGGTCCGCGCCGTGGAGCCGGAGCAACGCGGAGAGCGGAGGCTTGTCCTGAAGAAGGAGGCGGAACTGCCCTTTGTGTTCATGGGGTATCATGTCCCGGACCTGAAACACTCGGATAACTTTGCCCTGGAGGTCCTGGCCTACATCCTGTCCGGCGGCAAGAG
>JBGPUH010000419.1:0-2177 GCA_041491025.1 Methylomirabilis sp. (SeqCode) | reverse complement strand
GTCAACGTGAGCGGCTGTCCTGCCCGGCGAAGTTGGACCCCCTTCAGCTCTGTGGTCTCAAAGCGCAATAGGCTCCGATCTCGGAGGTCGAGCGGCGACTTGGAGAGATCGGTCAGGAGACGGGCATCCGTGGTCACGATCCCTTCACCGGGGTCGGCCATGGCGTACAGGCCCACCTTCGGCTCCGGGGCCTTCTTGAGCAGAAGCCGTTTCGAGGCGTCGCCTTCCTTCACGGCAATAGTCAGATCGGGATGGTCGAGACCGTAGCGGCGCTTTGCGTCGGTCCCGGAAGCGAGGAACTCTCGGACGCGCGCGTCCTTGATGCTCCACAAGAGCTGCCTGACCGCCGCGGCATCCGCCTTGGCCTTGATCGGCTGGGTCAACTCCCACTTCTCGGCGCCCGTGTTGCTCAGGCTGATCGACCGGCCTGCGCTGACCAGGTCCACCTGCTTGACCTTGTCCGTCTCCAGCACGAGCAACCTCTTGTCGCGGAAATCTGACGCCTTCCGATCCAGTCGAGTTCTCACGGTGTCGGCAACCAGGAAAACCGCCAACCGGTCGCCGCGTTTCGCATAGGCAGAGAAACCATTTGGATTCTTGTCGCCCACCAGGAGGACGAGAGGCGGCTTGGCACTCTTGAACCCCACCGTGATCTGGATGGTTGGGTGTTCCAGCCCGTACTCACCCAAACTCTTCGGCTGCTCATTGATGGTTCGTTCTTCCTTGGCACTGAGAAGGGTCTGAAGCAGCGACGTGATCTCCGCCGTCTCCGCCTTCGCCTGGACCGGTTCGGTCAAGCGCCACCCAGTGCCTTCTCGCGTCATCACGATGTGCTCCTCGCCTCTTGTGATGGAGATCTTCTCGATATCTTTCTCGTCTGCCTGCAACAGTTGCTTGGCGTCCTCGGATTTCTTCCCCTTCGCCTCTAGCGCGTAATAGGCCCCCGCGGCAACTGCGAGGAGCAGGGCAAGGATGCCGAGGGAGCGCCACCTCATCGCGACCGCCTCCGGCGAAGGACCACCGAGGTTCCAGAAATTAGGAGCAGGGCCGGCAGCACGACGACCGGCAGCCAGAAGGCCAGTCGCCCTTGCATAGCGGTCAGGAAGATCGGGGTGCTTTTCGCCTCCCTTGGCCGGATCGAGATCTGATCTTCCTCTTCGGCCAGCCAACTGATGCTGTTGAGGAAGAGATCCCGGTTCCCGGAGAAGCTCAGGAAGTTATTGCTGGCGAACACGGAGTTGCCGTACACCACCAATCTTGCGGGCTTGGTCGCCGATTGCTTTTCGGCTTCTTTTTCCTTCTCGGTTTTCTTCTTCTCTTCTGTCGAGGTCTCTGTCGCCTTCTTCACGTCGATGGTCGCGACGACCCCCACCGGAACCGGCCCCTGCCGGTCCTTCCCCTTGTCAAAGGTCAGCCGTCCGCGATTCAGTTCTCCTCTGTCGGTTTCGGCCCAGCTTCCTGGCCCAGTCTCCCCGAGTTTTTGGACAGTGACGCCCTGCGGGGACTTCTCAACTGCGTCAACGGAGCGAGCGTAGGGGAAGAGCGAGGCCAGGGTGAAATCCCGCGTGATCGGGTGGGAGTAGTACTTCGACACTACAGGCATCAGGTAGTCGCCGCCCAAGACACGGCTATACTGATCGACAATGACGTCGTTGCCGACCATGATCCCGTACCGACCCAGAAACTCTTTCAGGCTTGGCGCCGAAAAGGGATCGAGCTGGACGAGCAGCTTCCCACCCTGCTCGACAAATGCCTGCACGGCCTTCAACTCCGATTCGACCAGGTCGCGCTTCGGCCCGCTGATCACAAGGACTGCGGCGCCCTCTGGGACCCGTGTCTCGCGGAGCAGCAGCAGCTCCTTGACCTGGTAGTTGGCCTTCTCCAGAGCCTCCTTTGCCTGCCGATAGCCGTTCCGCGACCCATCGTCCAACTCGCTCTCACCATGCCCTTTCAGGAAATAGATCGTTCGCTTCCCTTCACGGAGCAACTTGACCAACCCATTCGTCAGGTGCTCCTCGTCAACCTCGGTGATCTTCTCCTCTTTGTCTTTCGTTTCGAGGACCGTCGTGCCATAGGTGGTGATTCCGTACCGCTTGGCCAGGCCGGGATTTCTATCGGGATCCACAACCTGAAAGCGGAACTTCGTTGAGAGGTCGGCATACTGACGGAGCAGGTCT
>JBGPUH010000418.1:0-2207 GCA_041491025.1 Methylomirabilis sp. (SeqCode) | reverse complement strand
TTGTGGCGGTGCCCAAGAAACTGGTGCCAGAGGAGCGGGAGTTTCTGGGCCTCATACAATCTGCTGCGGACAATCTCCTTCAGGCCGCCAAGGTGCTCCAAGCCATGTTTGATGACTATACTGATCCTCCGGGGAAGTGGAGAAAGATCGAAGAGGCCGAACACACAGGGGACGCCATTACTCACCGGATCTTTAAAAAGCTCAACCAGACCTTCATCCCATCCATCGACCGAGGCGACCTCCATGCATTGACCTCTGCCCTCGACAACGTGGTGGACGGCGTCGAAGCCGCCGCCTCCAGGATGGTGTTATACAAGATCCAACGACCCACCACTGAAGCCAGGGAGATAGCCTCTCTGATCGTCGCTTCTGCGGAACAGATCGTGAAGGCCGTTACGCATCTGCCGAAGTTCGATGGCGTGGAAGAGGCCTGTATTGAGATCAATCGCCTGGAGAACGCGGCAGACAATGTGTACCGAAGGGCCATCGCGGCCCTGTTCGAGGGGGAACACCCCATCCTCGACGTCACAAAGTGGAAGGAGATTTATGAGATCCTTGAAGGCGTCACCGACCGTTGCGAGGATGTCGCTGATGCGATGGAGGCGATCGCCCTCAAACGTTCGTGAGGCAGAGCTGCTGTCGAGGATCTGGAGTCGGGTCGTTAAATCCCTTCCGTCGCTTCCTGCGAGGCGGCGGTCGGTTTCTTGACCAGGAGGCGCGCAGCCACAATCCCGACCTCGTAGAGCAGGCACATCGGCAAGGCCATCAGCGTCTGATTGAAGACGTCCGGAGTGGGCGTGAGGATGGCGGCGATCGTGAAGTTGACCAGGATGGCGTACTTCCGGTTTTTGGACAGCCACTGGGGCGTGACCAGTCCGATTTTCGCGGCGATGGCGATAGCAAGCGGAAGTTCAAAGATCAGCCCGAAGGCGAGCAGGAATTTGGAAGTGAAGTCCACATAATTGCCGATGGAGATCATCGGCTTCAAATTTTCTGTTTTGTACGTCAGCAGGAAGTTAAGCGCGAAAGGGAGGACAAAGTAGAAACAGAAGGCAAGACCAGCAAAAAAGAAGAGCGTGGCCAGGACCACGAAGGGGAGGGCGTACCGCTTCTCGCGAGGGAGCAGGCCAGGCGCAATGAACTTCCAGATCTGGTAGAGGAGAGCGGGCAGGACCAGCATGAGCCCGCTCAGCATGGCGATCTTCATGTGCATCCAGAAGGCCTCGGCTGGTGCCAGGAAGACCAGGTCGATAGGGGCGCCTGGGCGTGGGATGGATCGTAAGAATGGGTAGGCCCGGGAGAAGACCAAGTCGGTCGTGAGGGGTCGTTTCAGGAGACGGAGGATCGTCTCGGAATAGCTGAAGGTGAGAATAAAGCCGATCCCGATTGCCGCCAGGGAGATGAGGATCCGCTTTCGGAGCTCTTCCAGGTGGGAGAAGAACGACATCTTCTCATCAGGCATTCCGCGTCTCGTGGGTTCCCTCTGGCTTTTCTTCCTGGCCTGCGGTCTGAGGCGTCTCAGGCGTGGTGCCTTGTGGCTCTTCGTGAGCAGCAGGCCTCGCCTTCTCCTGCTCGGCCGCTAGCTCGGCAGCCAGCCCCTCCTTTAGCTCCTCAGACGCCCGCTTGAACTCAGCCAGCCCACGGCCCAGCGACCGACCAATCTCCGGCAGCTTTTTGGGGCCGAAGATCAACAGGGCGATCACGAAGATAACGATCAGCTCCTGCATCCCCATTCCAAACATCGCACACGCTCCTTGACGACACCCGCGGCAGCCTACATCCACCCGTTCACTGAGCCTACCCCCGCCCTGGGGTAAAGTCAAGCCCTCTCCGCTCAGGCACCCATGTCTGGCACGCTGACAAATCGAGGCCCGACCCTGCCGGCATGGCTAGTGCCGCTCCGACCAATTACGCCACAATAGTGGATCTACGGAAAGCGATACTTCTTCGCAGGGCACCTGCCGGCGATTCGCCACAACACGTTGGACCGGCACTAGAGGAAAAAGAATCTCATCAGGACGAACGAGGCGGCGGCAATGGCAGCGGAGAGAGGGATAGTGAGGATCCAAGCCCAGACGATCTGTCTGGCCACCCCCCACCGCACCGCCGAGAGGCGGCTCGTCGCCCCCACGCCGCAAATGGCGCCGGTAATGGTGTGGGTCGTGCTGACCGGAATGCCCGCAATGGCTGTTCCGATCAGCGTTACC
>JBGPUH010000417.1:0-2214 GCA_041491025.1 Methylomirabilis sp. (SeqCode) | reverse complement strand
ATTGCCCTCGTGGTCATTGCAGAACTCCTCAATAGCGCGGTGGAGTTGGCCGTAGACCTCGCCTCGCCAACCCTCAACCCGATCGCCAGACGGGCAAAGAACATCGCAGCCGGCGCGGTCCTTCTCGCCGCCTTTGCCTCGGCGGTCATCGGCGTTCTTACCCTTGCCCCATCCCTGTTTCGCGCCGTTGCCGCGCGTCCGTTTTCGGGGGAGTCGGCCTTGTTGGCGGCAACAGCGCTCGCGCTGGCGGGGACCATCTTGACCGCCTTCTTGCCACGTCCGTCCAGGCAGGGCCCCTCCAGCGAACCGGTTTCCAGGCGAGGATGACCGTCGGTTCGAGACTCCGAACTCCCCGGTTCGTATGGACCATTCCCCTTCTCCTATTACCCCTCATTGCGGTTCCTCGCCCATCAGAAGCGGCCGATCCTTTCGGAACCCAGGCGCGACCTCCTCGAACAGTCCTGCAGGGTGGAGTGTTTGTTGTGACCCTGCGGCCTGTCGCTTGGCTCGAAGACCTGCAAGGGAGTCTGGACGAGCAACCGCTCACCTTTTTCCGTGTCGGGAGCGGCCAGGTCCAGACGATCGTCGGGATCGATCTGGAAGCGTCTGGGCGACGCCGATTGCGCCTTACGGGGAAGGATCGGCAGGGTCGCCTCCGTGTGGGCGAATGGCGAATCCGCATCAAGCCGCGCCGCCTTGTCGTGCAGCGCCTGACGCTGCCCCAGGAGATGGTCGAATTGGATGCAGAGGCGTCCAGGCGGGTCACCGTAGAGGCGAGCCGGTTGAACGAGCTCTGGAGGCGTATGACCCCAGAGCGTTACTGGCACGGGGCATTTCTCCCGCCAGTGGCTTCTGTCGGGCTGCCGGAGGGATTCGGGTTTCGACGGATTATCAACGAGCAGCCGCGGTCTCCGCATTCGGGGGCCGATTACCACGCCCCGCCGGGGTCTGTCGTTCGGGCTTCCAACGCAGCTCGCGTGGCGTTGGCGGAGGAGCAATTCTTTGGCGGCAACTCGCTTGTGCTCGACCACGGTCTTGGCCTGTATACCGTCTACTTCCATCTAGAAAGGCTCCTCGTGAAAGCCGGTGACAGGGTGCAAAAGGGCCAAGAGATCGGCAGGGTCGGGGCGACAGGACGTGCCACCGGGCCGCATCTGCATTTCGGTGTGCGGCTCCAAGGCGCCAGGGTCGATCCCGCCGCGCTCCTCCGACTTTCACTCCTTTAGCCGTTGTGTCAATGATTGACACGTTGGAGCGCCTTCCCTATGATCGGCCCATCGAACGGATGTCGAACTGCGAAGCGGATGATTGCATCATCATCGTCCTGATACCTGATATCGGATGATCTGGAACAACTGGTGGTGCCATGAATGAAAGTCCTGAAACTCGGTCAAGCGAAAGAATCCCGAAGGGTCACGCGAGCCCTTTCAAGTCGGGCTTCATTGCGATCGTGGGGAAACCGAACGTCGGAAAATCGACCCTCATGAACCGCCTCCTTGGCCAGAAGGTCTCGATCGTGTCTCCCAGGCCCCAGACCACCAGAACCCGGATCGCGGGAATCAAGAGTCTGCCCGGAGCGCAAATGATCTTCTTGGATACGCCGGGGATTGACAAGGCAGGCGGCTACTTCCATCGGTTGATGGTGAAGTCAGCCATGAACACTCTGGGGGAGGCGGACCTGATCCTCTGGATAGTAGAGGCAACGGACCCGCTCTCTGAGGACGACAAACACATCCTGGAGGCCCTCAAAGGGGTGAAGTCTCCGATCTTTCTCGCGATCAATAAAGTTGATCTCGTCGAGAAACAGAGGCTTCTCCCTACGATCGACCGATTTCGGGCCCTCTTGTCATTCGTCGATATTGTTCCAATCTCCGCCACCAAGGGTGACAATGTTAAGGTCCTTGAGTCCCTGCTGATCCAACACCTGCCCGAGGGGCAACCCCTCTATCCGCTCGATCAGCTTACCGATCAGCCCGAGCGGTTCATCATCGCCGAGCTGATTCGTGAGAAGGTCTTCCACTTGGCCTATCAGGAGGTGCCTTATGCTGTGGCCGTCGAGGTGGAGGAGGTGAAGGCGCGAGAAGGGCGCGAGCTTACCGATGTCGAGGCGACGATCTGTGTCGAACGGGAGTCGCAGAAGGGGATCATTATCGGACGCGGCGGGGCGATGCTGAAGAAGATCGGAGAACAGGCCAGGCCGGAGATCGAAATGTT
>JBGPUH010000416.1:0-2235 GCA_041491025.1 Methylomirabilis sp. (SeqCode) | reverse complement strand
TACCGGTTTCGTGTGGAGTCGTCTCCTTCGAGCGCCTCACCGAGGATCAGGCGGATGACGTTATGATCGTGGCGGGCGTGAAAGGCTCGCTGATCCTCAGGCGAAATGACATCATAGGGGGGTGCGACCACCAGGCTCAGGTCCTTCACCAGTTCAGGATTGTACCGTACCCCCCTAAACGGTGCGATCATAGCCATCGTGTTCTCTTGGCCCCGTCTGCCAGGATCGCCGTGTTGCATGCGGCGACAAGGCTGTGGTTGACAATGGTCGCATACTGGCGCCGTTCCAGCTCGTTGCGGCTCATGGCAAAGAGGTCTGCAGCACCTATGTTTCTTTCACCGAAGCGACACTGTTTCGAGGTACCTCGTACACACGTCTGTAATCTTGTTGCAAAGGCGCGGGTCCTGTCCTCCCCTCCCGCTCCCTTCGGGCTCCGGGAACCCAGCCCCATCCGTCCTCACTCCACCCATCCCCCAGTGGGGCCCTTCCGTTGCGGGCGGATGGGGCGCCCCGCCTCGGCCACCCGCCCGATGTAAGTCTAAAATCGTCGTTTGTATTCGTTGGGACGGCACTGGTCGTCGTCACCGGGGTCCTCCCCCCTCTCGACCCCTTATCACTATCACTGTCACGATCATTGTCAAGTCAAAACCGGTATGATACCTTGCTCGCATGATGGCTCGACCGGCTGTATTGATCCTGTTGCTCCTGCTCGAAGGCTGCGGGGGGATCCGCCTGCGGGCGCTGCCAGACCCGGCCGGCCAGCTCGATCCAGAGCACCAAGCCATCAGTAAACGGCTGGCCGAGGTTGAGGTGACCATCCAGGCCATGACCTGGCAATATCGTCCAAGGCGACTCACTGACCGCTTCCTGCCCTTCCTGATCAGGATCGTGAACCATGGCCGAGGTGATGTGACCCTCCGCCTCGCCGACGTCGGCCTGATCGATGATCAGGGCCGGACGCGCCGCCCCCTCAGGCCCGAGGAGGTCGTGAGCCTGCTCCTGGGAGGTTCGGACGCTTCAGCTCTTGTACCGTCCGTCGGGATCGAGGCAAGCGGCCCGGAGCCAACTATCTTCGGAATCGAGTTGGGGCTAGAATGGGGCAGGTATCGTGACCTCCGCGACATCCGGAGGCTTGCCTTCTCTTCGGAACCGATTCCGTCCGGCTCCCGCGCCGAGGGATTCGTCTACTTCCCCAACCCTCCTCCTGACGCCAGGCGCCTCACATTGCTCTTGATCCTCGATGCCCCATCCGGGCAACATCAACTTCCCTTCGTCTACGCCATCGACCACTGAGGGCCACAGCGGAGGTCTCGTCTGCCTTGACTTTGACTCCTCTGTCGGGCAAGATTCTTCTTGTGGTCAGCGTGGCCGACGTTCGGCAGCCAATCACGCGGCAGTAGCGGCACTCAATTCTGCGCAGGGGCGGGAGTCAACCGCATGGAGCTTGGTTACTCGGGAAAGGTCCTATTCGTGGACCTCAGCACAAAAGCGATCGACATTCGTCGGATCCGCGAGGGCGTCTACCTACACTACCTGGGAGGCAGTGGCCTCGGGGTCAAGTTGCTCACCGAACTCGGCGATCCCACCATCCACCCCCTCGATCAGAGAACTCCCCTCATCTTCGTCCCGGGACTGCTCACCGGGACCCTGGTTCCGGGCGCGACCAGGACCTCGGTGGTGGCGAAATCGCCGCTGACCATGATATTCGGGGAAGCTTCTGTCGGCGGGACATGGGGCGCTGAGTACCGGTTCACGGGTCTCGATGCGCTCGTGGTGACTGGCGCCTCTCTGGACCCCATCTATCTTTGGATTCGCGATGACGCCGTGCAGATCCGACCGGCGCGGCATCTGTGGGGCAAAGACACATTCGAGACGAACGCTGCCCTTCTTGCCGAGACCGATCCGGAGGCAAGGGTCGCATGCATCGGGCCAGCCGGCGAGGCCCTTTCCTGCATCGCATCTATCATGTTCGAGGGGGAGTTGGCCCGGGCTGCCGGGCGAACAGGCCTGGGCGCAGTCATGGGAAGCAAACGATTAAAGGCCGTCGCGGTTAAAGGGTCGCAGGGCCTGCGGATCGCCGAGCCAACGCAGCTCCTCGAGTGGGGTGCGCCGGTGCACAAGGAGTTCGCGACCACGTTCGGCATCTTCACCACATACGGGACCTCCGCCTCCCTCGAGGTACACGAGGAACGCGGAGCCTTGGGGATCAAGAACTTTTCCTCCGGCGATTTTAAG
>JBGPUH010000415.1:0-2236 GCA_041491025.1 Methylomirabilis sp. (SeqCode) | reverse complement strand
GTCGGAAGCGGTCGTTGGTCTCCTCCAAGCCATCCACGCTGGTGAAGACGCTCGCCAGGTTCGCCTCGGCCAGGCGCTCCCGGTACCGCTCTACGAGGCTGCCGTTGGTGGCCAAGTGGACCTTCAACCCCTGTTGGTTGGCGAGCTCGATGATGTCGAACAGGTCCTTCCGGACGAGGGGCTCGCCCCCCGAGATCGAGAGATGCTTGATCCCCATTTCCCCGATCTCGCGGATCACCTTGGCAATCGTCGCGAACGGCAGTCCCCATTCCGCCCCGGGATGCGAGGTGGTTACGCAGTGGTCGCAGACGAAGTTGCAAGCATAGTTGACCAGAAGGACGACCGAAGTGGGAGGGCTGGGGAGCCCGAGCGTGCGAAGCACCTGCTTTTCGAGCCGCTTGATGCTGACGTAGTGGTCCAGGTAGACCCGGTTCAGCCCTGAGGTAGATAGACAGCGCTGTTCAATCCAATTCCCAATCACGACAGCCCTTTCACCGGCGTGAGACCCCTGAGCAGGTCGTGCTCCGGCGGCGTGTCGGGATAAGTGTAGACGTTTGCGTACGCCTGCAACATTTCCTCTTCTTCGAACAGTGGAGTGCCGTCCAGGCTGACCCAGCTATGGCCCTGCAACCCATCCGTCCCGTGTCTAATCCCGAAATGGATCGATACTGGAACCCCTCGTCCCCTGCAGTAGCGGTACAGCACCAGGCAGCGCAGCAAGCAAGGGCGTCGCGAGCGGAGGATCACTGTGGCGATAAAGTTGCTGTAGCGCCGTACCTGGTCCAGCGAGCCATCACCCGGACTCCGTGTGGTCTCCAGGACGCCCTCGGCGAACGAAGGACCTCGGCCGAACCTCCTGAGGAGGGTGGTCAGGCTGGCCGCGCGCAGAAGGCATTCCGCTTTCAGGATGGTCAGCAACGACCAAGCCAGTAGTCGGAGCGCCTCAGGGTCTTTGAGTTCCTGAAGTCGTCGTGTGATCGGTGACACTGACCAATCCCTCGTCCATGAGAGCCTTCGTCAACTCCATGAGGTCCCGTCGCCCCTGTTCCAATGTAACGTCGGATTGCTCGCATAGCACCCTGGTGATCTCAGTCAGAGAAGTCTGGCCATCAAACAGCTCCCAGGCCGCGGTGCCAGTTGCGTTCAGGGTGAAATAGACTCCGGTATCGAGGTTGAGGAGGACGGTCTCGCCATCGAGCACCTTCCAGGTCACGTCCTTGCTCTTCACCGGATATGTATTCGAGAGATCTGCTAACGCCATCGGAGGCTTCTGATCGCTCATATGGTGGGCCAACACCTCGGTCTTTGTTGCCACAGAGAACGGCGGAGGTTTGCGCGTTGCTATTTATCATACAATGAATGGAATCGTCCAGGTAATTCTATTCCTCATGCACTCAGTCATCGATGAGCTTTCCCTCCACGTTAACACCCCCATCAAGCCTCGGACGATTTACCTGGGCCTGGATAGCCCGATTGTCGCCGACGTTCCTTCCGTACTATCAATGTGCCTTCTTCACCTTCAACGAATTCCACCTCATTCGCATGGTCGCTCACAATACTCCGGAGGTGGTGGAGTTCGTTGCCGAGCAGCGGGGATAGTTTGACTTCAAGGGCTACGGGTTCTGGACTCAATATGCACAACTGACCCTGGCGGCTTCGATTGATGGGACCGGCGGCTCCGAGCATGTGCTCTACGGCCGGCTCTACGTCCAGTAGCCGTCTGGCCTCACTGCCTCCATCCATCTTGAACCTTCCAGGAAAGCGCTTGACACCCCCAACCCCCCGATGAGAGACTTCGTGCATCGAGACAGGGGGCGCACGCGGCCACGCAACGCCGAGTTCTCTGACACACTCTTCGAGCGGCGCCCCAAGCAGTCTTGCGCAGAGCGCCGGCAGGGAGGCGTTCAGACGGGATATGGTTCACCGGGTCCTTCGAGGCACCACCTGAGAGGAATTGGATGGCTATTGTCACTATCTCACGGCAGATCGGAAGCGGCGGAGACGAGATCGCGGCTCGGCTGGCGAAAGAGCTCGGGTTCACTCTTGTGGATCAGGGACTGCTCGTCCCGCTGATGCTGGAGCAGGGGCTATCCAAGGCGGACTTCGAGGAGCTCGATGAGGAGCGTGTCGGGCGGGGGGAACAGGCCCGCGACGAAGACCGGGTCCACGTAGACCTCCTCCAGACGCTGATCGCGAATCTGGCAGCGGAGAAAGATCTGGTAGTGCTTGGCAGGGG
>JBGPUH010000414.1:0-2240 GCA_041491025.1 Methylomirabilis sp. (SeqCode) | reverse complement strand
TCGAGGTCGTCCACGAAGATCGCTCCCTTCTGCCGGAGCTCTTCCACGACGTGGCGGTTGTGAACGATCTCCTTCCGGACATAGACCGGCTCATCGTACAGATCCAGGGCGATCTTCACCACATCGATGGCACGATCCACCCCGGCGCAGAACCCTCTCGGCTTGGCCAGGATCAGCTTTTCAACGGTCATTCATATACCTCTCGGCGCTTTCGGCGCATTTATCTCACGCTGAGGCTGCTTAGGACTTGCAGGGTATCATACCAAGGCCTCACCGTGCTGTCAAACCACATTGACAGACCGCGTCGATTTGAGCAAGCCCTTGTCCTTCTGGTCAGCTCGCCTTCTCCAGGGCCTTGATAATCTCGCGGCAGAAGGCTGGCAGATCCTTCGGCTCCCTCGACGTGATGAGGTTGCCGTCCACAACCACCTCCTGATCGACGTAGCGTGCTCCGGCGTTCACTAGGTCGTCCTTGATCGAGTGGAAGCCGGTGGCGGTCTTTCCCTTGAGCACCCCTGCCGAACAGAGCATCCAGCCGGCGTGACAGATGGCGGCCACAACCTTCCCGCCCTGAAAGGCATCCTTCACCAGCTTGACCATCGCTCCCGAGCGCCGCATCAGGTCCGGCGCGTAGCCGCCTGGGATGATGACAGCGTCAAAGTCGCCTGCCTTGACCTCTTCGGCCGAGACATCGGCGTTCACCGGATATCCCATCTTACTGGTGTAGCTCTTCGCGCCGGTCCCCACCATCTTGACCTCGGCGCCTTCCTCCTTGAGTCGATAGTACGGGACCCACAGCTCCATCTCCTGGTACAAATTCTCCGCCAGGATCGCAATTTTCTTCCCTTTGAGCTTCATTGGGGTTTCCTCCTCTCGCAAGTGGCCTCACATAGTCGGCCTAGCTGATTGCCTTACCATAGTCTGCCTTGCGCTTGTCTGTCAAGAAAGAGGTGACTAAGTGAGCCCGCAGCGCAAGAATGGGCATTGACAGGTAGGAGATCGGGCGATATAAGAGACTGGTGACTTCAATGGCCACCCAGAGGGGAGACCAATGCCGCTGAAGGCGGTCTTGTTTGATGCCGGGAACACGATTGTCCTGATCAATTATGCCGTTGTGATCAAGGCCCTCGCCGCGGAGGGGTTCGAGTTCGAGGAGGCTCGGGTGCGGGGGGCCGAGTATCGGGCGAGGGTACGGCTCGATCCGATCCTGGCGCAGAGAAATTCCACTGAATCCCCGAACATCTTTCAGACCTACATGCGGTTTGTCTGCGAGGACTTGGGGGTGGAGTGGGGGGCAGCCGCTGAGCGCGCCTTTCGGCGGATCGCCGAGTACAACCGGCAGCATAACCTCTGGAACCAGGCGAACCCGCAAGCCCCATTCGTCCTGGAGCGCTTGCGCCAGCGCGACTTGGCGATCGGGATGATCTCCAACTCCGATGGGAGCATCCAGCGGATGATCACGAGGGAAGGATTGGCCCCCTACTTCCGCTTCGTTTTAGATTCTCGCGTCGTCGGGGTTGAAAAGCCGGATCCCCGGATCTTTCAGATGGCGCTCGAACGCGCCGGGGTTGCCCCGGACGAGGCCGTGTACATCGGTGACCTCTACTCCATTGATGTCGTGGGGTCGAGGGCGGCAGGCCTGGATGCCATTCTTCTCGATCCTGCCGGCCTATGGGGGCATGTTGACTGCGTTAAGGCACGGGACCTCTCGGAGGCGGCCGATCTCATCCTGCATCAGCTCTCGTAAACCGACCATCCAATCCTCCCGTTTCTTCAACGACACTCCCTAGGGTGCTTGTTCCTCTTCCTTGCAAGAAAGCCGTTGAGGAGGGATCCCTTCTGGCTGCCCCTCCTTCGGGTCATCCCTCCCCCTCAACCTTTCCTTCTCCCCTCAGGGGAGCCTTCGACATGCGCAGGCGAGCGAAGGCAGGGATGAGGGGCGGACGTTTTCATCCACGCACGTTACTCCATGAAGCGTTTGCCAGAGGGTCGCCGCGGCCAAGAGGAGAGGAGTCATCGTGTCCGTTTGCTGGCCAATCGACCGATTAGGCCCGACCTGAGCTGTCGGAGCTTCTCGGTCGGAATGGCCAAGAGCGCAAGGAGGTAGAAGGGGGCGTATTCGAGGAGGCCGGCCCACAAGGGCATGCGCAGGTGGTCGTCAGTGTATTTGATGTAAGAGAGTGCGATCGCCCCAGACAGATAGAGCCAGCAGGCGCTTGGCCGGATCGCGAGGAAGGGGA
>JBGPUH010000413.1:0-2255 GCA_041491025.1 Methylomirabilis sp. (SeqCode) | reverse complement strand
TCTACCGACTCGTGCAGCAAGCCGTGCAGGTACCCCCTGTGCAGCCACGCACGACTCGGAGAGCGAAGGCGAATGGCTGACCCACAAGCTGTTGTATGTACTGGAGTCATTTAGATAGGCCTTTAAGGATAATCTGGGTTAATTCTTCAGGCACATCCAAGCAGAGAAAGTGGCCCGCGTCTTTCACGGTCGTCATCCGGGCTCCGGGAATTGCTCGCTGATTGGCCTCCTGCTCCTCAGGGCGGGACCAATCGTGGTCGCCATAGACCAACAGGACAGGAACGTCAATCTTGTTGTACTCCGCTCGCGCCTTCTCCCAGTCCGGCCAATGGGCCACGAGGGACATAAACGCCCTATAGTGACCGGGTCGGTTTCCGACTTCGTACAGCTCGCGGAGGAGGGCCGGGGGCAGGGCGTCCTTGTGAGCGACTCCACCCTCCATAATCCTCTCAAAGATGCTGTACTGCCGAAGCCGCGTCACCGTTGCACCCACGACAGGTACGTCGTTCAGCCCGAAGACGAGGTTCGCGAGCCCCGAGCTCCTTCGGAGCCCGCGGCCTGCGTCGTAATCGTATGGGTTGACCGCGATCACGCGCCGCACGCGAGGATTGTGTCGCGCCGCCAGCACCAGCGCGATGCTGCCACCGATCGACTCTCCCACCACCGTGGCGTTCTCGACGTTGACCTGCTCAAGGAAACCAGCGACCGACTTGATGAACAGCTCCGGCGTGTACTGCACGTCAGGGATGTCCGAGAACCCATGCCCGGGGTAGTCCAAGGCATAGACCTCGAAGTGCTGGCTGAGGGCTGGGATGACCTTCTGGAACATATCGAGCTGCGTGCGGAGCGTGTGCAGCAATACCAGCGGCGGCCCTTGCCCGACCTTGATGTAGCGAAGGTTCACCCCATCAACGGTCACGTAGCTGATGGGAGTCTCCGGCGCCCAGCTCAGCGTCGCAGGCGGTGTGGGAGCAGAGCGTAATCCCTCCACCAGATATGAGAGACCAACTGGAATAACCAATAGACTCGCCACAATGACCGCTACCATCGTCCATCTCCTCTTCATGTCTTCACCCTTTCCGCAGCCTCACCTCCTCACGAGGTGAGGGGTGGCGCGAAAGTAAGCCCCCTAAGACGGGAAGCACCTGCCGAAGGCGAGCAGCAGCCGCGGTGACCCCTTGATGCGGATCTTCCGCCGAAACAACGCCCACACAATATTCTTCTCCTTGGCCAGAAACCCAAGCCAGGTGCGAGTGTCCGCAGTAACCAACATGTCGGGGGTCCCGAGGTGTCCGTCATGGACCTCGAGGGTCTGGTTCCGGATGCCGACCGTCGCCTTGGCTTGCTCCTCCCCGGTAAACGTGAAGTGGTATGTGACGTTAAGGCCTTCAGCTCGGTCGCGTTGAAAGACAAGTGGCAACCCCTGCAGGAACCCCCTGATCGATCTCGGGCGAATGCCGTTGCCTACCCGCTTCGTTTTCTTGTGGGGAAAACGGCGTGGCACGTAACCTTCGGCATCCGAACCGGGAACCACATAGACCGTCTCGACCTTGTCTTGCAAAGGCCTGACGACCTCTTTCAAGAATTCCTTCCGATCCGTAAGGAATGGGCCGATGACATCTTCGCCCGCTGGGCAGACGGACATGCAGTAGGCGGATTTGTAGTTCGCCCCGAAGGAAAGGCTCTGCCACATCGATGCGGATTCGGAGTCGCTCACCCTCTTTCGGTAATCCTGCGCATTTTTGCTCTCGGCGATATTCTCGACCCAATTCGTAAACCCGCCCATGAACTCCCGGTAGTTATGCGTGTAGCAGGCTGAGAAATTGAAATACCCGTCCGGTCCGATGGCCCCCACAGGGCACGCGGCCACGCACAGCTTGCACTCCACACACGGATTGTAGTCGATCGGGCTGTCATAGGCGGTCACCTCCGCGTCGAGGAGGACGGTGCCCAGGAGGATGAAGCTCCCGAACTTCGGATGAATGACATTGCGATGGATCCCCATGTGGCCAAGACCCGCGGCGACCGCCACGGGCTTGTGGGAGACGACCCAGATCTTTTCAGGGAAGCGGTTCATTTCCATCGGGAACCCCATGGCCGGGTTGAGTGCCCGCACGCCCCGCTGTTCGAGGGCCGCCACGACCTTGCGGGCCACCTCGTTGACATGGTCGCCCCTGTGATGGAACTCGAGGTTCGCCACCGAACGGGCGGGGCTGCGTATATCCTCCCGGTTCATCCGACAGACGAGGCTCACG
>JBGPUH010000412.1:0-2258 GCA_041491025.1 Methylomirabilis sp. (SeqCode) | reverse complement strand
TCCTCTTTGTCTTTCGTTTCGAGGACCGTCGTGCCATAGGTGGTGATTCCGTACCGCTTGGCCAGGCCGGGATTTCTATCGGGATCCACAACCTGAAAGCGGAACTTCGTTGAGAGGTCGGCATACTGACGGAGCAGGTCTTCGGCCGCCCGGCGATCCGGCTGATCCAAGCGATAGAAGGTCGTGACCTGCACCTCCTTGGTGAGGCCCCTGACGAGCTTCTTGGTCTGATCGGAGAGGGTGTAGCGCTTCCCCTCGGTCAGGTCCAACCGTGTGTTGTGTTTGGCGGAGATCGCCTCCACGAGACTGATGATCCCCAGCAGGAGGATCGTCATCAGGGCGACGTTCAACCCGGCCATCGTGGAGCGGCGATTGAGCCAGGCCTTGATGTCGCCGAAGGATCGGTACAGGCTGACGAGGACCAGCACCGCCCCAAGCAAGGGGATGCCCCCGATCCAGGCTTTCAGGTCGGGGCGGATATTGTAGGCGATCCCGCCAGACACAATGAGCAGGAGGCCGATCGGTGCGGCGAAGCGAGCAAGATGTCGCATGGTTATCCCCTCCACCGCTTCGATTCAAGGGCGCGGAGCGTTAAGAAGAGGCACAGGATCGTGAAGTTCAGGTAGAAGATCACGTCCTTGCTTTCGATCGTCCCCTTCGCGAAGTTATCGTAATGGTTAATGATCGAGAGGTGCGAGAGAATCGGACCCAAGGTCGGGCCCGCCGCCTCCGTGGACCAACCGATCACCCAGAGCAGGAGGAGGACGCCGAACGCACTGACCGCCGCGACGATCTGATTCTCCGTCAGTGAAGACGCGAGGACGCCCACGCCCAAAAACGCCATCCCGAGCAGCAACAGGCCCAGATAGCCGCTCAGAATGGCTCCCCACTCAAGCCGGGCGAAGAAGTGCAACATTCCGACGTCCAGCAGGCTGACCCCAAGCATCACGGCATAGAGCGCGAGGGCCGCCAGGAACTTTCCGAGCAGCAGTTCCCAGTCGCGGATCGGGTACGAGAAGAGGAGCTCGATCGTCCCGCTCTTTTTCTCTTCTGAAAAGAGGCGCATGGTGGCCGCCGGCATCAGGAGGAGCATCGTCACGGCGATATTGCGCAGCAGGGGCCGCACGATCCACTCGGAGGCGTTCAGTCCCTGCGCAAAGGCGGGGTTGAAGGACGCCTGCAAGCTGTTCAAGGAGAAGAAGGTGAGGAGGCTGTAGAAGAAGTAGCCGGACAGGAGCGCGAACATGGTGAGCACCACGTAGGCGATCGGTGACGCAAAATAGGAGCGCAGCTCTTTCTTGAAAATCGCCACGACGTTCATTCCCGCACCTCCTGCTCCTCTTTCGTCACCAGACGGATGAAGATCTCCTCCAGCGTCATGTCGGCCGGACGGAACTCCAACAGCCCCCACCCCCGCTCGACGATCATGCGTGACACCTCCCGGCGCAGGTCCCGACTCCGCTCCGATTCCACGACGAAGCTCACCACGGCATCCCGGGCCTCATCCTTCGCTTCGGCACTCAGCACCCCAGGGATCTGGATCAGGGCCGCCGCAACCTGGTCGGCCGGCCCGTCCACCGTGACAAACAGTTTGGCCGAGCTCTGAAGTCTAGCCGTCAGGTTTTCAGGCGTATCGACTGCGATGATGTGTCCATCATTGATGATGATGACACGCTGGCAGATCATGCTGGCTTCGGGAAGGATGTGGGTCGAGAGGATAATGGTGCTCTTGCCGGACAGCTCCTTGATGAGTTGCCTGATCTCGATGATCTGTTTCGGGTCGAGCCCGACGGTCGGTTCATCGAGAATGAGTACCTCGGGGTCGTTCAGTAGCGCTTGGGCAATCCCGACCCGCTGCCGATAGCCGCGGGAGAGGGCGCCGATCAGCATCCGCTGCACCTCGACGATCCGGCACTTCTCCATGATTTCGCCGATCTTGCGCCGCCGCTGCCGACGCTCCATCCCTTTGACTTCGGCTACGAAATCCAGGTAGCCGGCCACCTTCATGTCGGTGTAGAGTGGCACATTCTCCGGGAGGTAGCCGATCCGTCGACGAACCTGGAGGGAATCGGCAAGGATATCGTAGCCGGCTACGCGGGCCGTCCCACTGCTTGGCGGCAGGAAGCCGGTCAAGATCCGCATGGTCGTGGTCTTGCCGGCGCCGTTCGGCCCCAGGAATCCGACGATCTCCCCTTTCTCGACGGTGAAGGACACATCCTCGATCGCTGCGACCTTCTGAAAGTACTTCGTCAGCTTTT
>JBGPUH010000411.1:0-2272 GCA_041491025.1 Methylomirabilis sp. (SeqCode) | reverse complement strand
TCTCTGATGCTTGCTAGATACTCAGGTGATGTTGAGGCCAGCAAGTCTTCCAGAAATGCCTCCCGCTCCTCCTTCTTCATTCTCTTGACCGCTTCAATAATCTCCTCGGACTTTACTTCCATCTTTAGAGTTCCCAGCATGCTTTTACCCTCCTTGAAATGCTTCGTCATGGCAGTTGTGCGCCGGACGCAGTATAGATGCGTTGGACAATCTCCAACGCTGCCTGGGCGTCAGACAGCCCGGCGGCTGGTTGCCGCCGAAGCCGGATGTCCTCCACAAACTCAGCGAATTCAGATTCCCACGACGTGTCACTCTCCGGATATTCCCACATCGTCATTTCCGGCGGCCCCATCCGGGGCAGCATACGATAATAGGTCAGTCGCTCTGTGCCGTAGCTGCCGCCAAGTCCGGTGATGTCCAGTTTTCCCCCACGCCCGAAAATCTCAAGTGAAAAGAGATTCTTCCATTCCGTCCAACTGGCATGCAACAACGCCACCTGCTGCTTCGGTGTTTTGAGGAGCATAAAGCCGTTGTCTTCTACGGGCATGTCCCAGTAATAGGTGTGAGCGAACCCCTGCACGTCCGTAAAGTTGCCGAGAAACCAACGGGCCAGATCAATCAGATGGACCCCCTGATCGATCAGCTCGCCGCCGCCTGATAGTGTCGGATCGGCCCGCCACTCCTTTTCGTATCCAATCCGCCCGCCATGCCCGTAGCGGCCGCGTATGTACATGAGTTCACCCAACGCGCCGGCCTCGGTGAGATCTTTCGCCTTGCGCAATGCTGGGTGGTAGCGATGGTTGAACCCAACCCGAACAAGGCCAGAGGCGCGTCTCGCCGCCTCGATGACGGGGTCGAGTTCTGTGGCAGAGCGGGCTGCCGGCTTCTCAACGAGCACGTGTTTACCGGCGGAGATGGCTGCGAGCGTGATTTGGGCCAGCACATCGTGTGTGGTGGACACGATGACGATGTCCACATCCGTGCGCTCGACCACCGCCCGCCAGTCGGTCACCGGTTGCGCGCCCGGTACCGTGAGCGCCAGCATCTCTGCCCGCTCAGCTACAATATCAGCACACGCCACCAACCGACAATCTGCCAGAGCCCTTGCACGCTTCTGCCCGATCAGCCCGCATCCGATGATCCCGACCTTCATCTCAGCCCCAGCCCTCGCCCCGGTCCTTCGGCACGATGCGGCGCAAGGTATAAATGTCCGAGTCTCTCAACTCGTCCACATGCTCGGACAGGCTCTCCCAGGGGTCCCACACGGCGCTGATCAATTTTCCCGTGATCCCGTCGCTGGCTGCTGAAGCCAGGAACACACACAAGGAGGCGCCCCGTTCCATCGGGGTACCCCCCTGTGCCTTCTGTCGAAGCGCCTGCTCGTAGAAGGCATGCCCTACGGTTGTCGGCCCCGCCTCAATCACCTCATCGAGGAGTCGTGTATTCAGAGCCCCTGGTGCCACCGCGTTCACATCAATCCCCATCTCACGCTCTTCTTCGGCCAGCGTCTCGCCAAAACGCACAACAGCGGCCTTTGATGCTGCATAGGCGCTGAGATAGGGCAAGGGTTTGGTGGCCCCACCTCCGGACAAGAGAACGATCTTGCCGTATTTCCGATCCTGGAAATGTGGCAAGACCTCCCGGCAGGGCAGAACCGTGCCCATAAGGTTAATCGCGATGGCCTTCGACCATTCAGCCCAACTGACATCCTGGAGCCGTCCTTTCGGTCCATAGATGCCCGCGTTACACACCAGTATCTCAAGCCCACCGAGTTCTGCCAGGGTCGTCTTTACGAGATGCTGAACGTCGTCCGGTTCCGAGACGTCTGCCGGCATTGCCAGTACACGCGATTTCTCCCCACCCAGCTCGGCCAGTTCCTTTTGGGCGCGATGAAGCTGTTCTGCGCCGCGCGCACATATCATGACCTCGGCGCCCTCTCCAACAAAGGCGCGGGCAACGGCCAACCCAAAGCCTTGGCTGGCGCCGGTGATCAATGCGCGCCTCTTCGCCAGCTTCATGCCACCGTCCCGACTGCGAGATAGCGGATCCGCTTGTCCCGACCCAATTGAGCCTCCAAGAAACGCCCTGGATCCAATACGATCGGTTGCGGCATCCACTTGACGAGATCATCCGCCCCGATCAAAGTGAACTCCGGCCACTCGGTGGCTATGAGTGCCGCAGAAGCCCCTCGCAACGCCTCTTCCACAGAAAGACGAAGGTCTATACACTGTGTTAATTCGACAGGCAATGTTCTTACGGCAGGGTCATACGC
>JBGPUH010000410.1:0-2282 GCA_041491025.1 Methylomirabilis sp. (SeqCode) | reverse complement strand
TCGTTTCCGCAGTAGCAACATCGTCGGGTTAATGTGTATGGGGGTTATCGGTGGGAAATTAAGAGGAACCTCGCCTCAACTACGGGGCGATCTTCAAACATTGTTTGATGCTTGTCAAGGGAAAAGTGTGGATACTGATATGCGAAATTGAGATGTCTTTCTTCCCCATCTCACCTCCTCTCGATGGCGCTGCCGCACTTGATCAGCCAATCTATCCCTCGCTCCCGGTACTCGCTCTCCAGGAGATCATTTCATGAAGGAAATATTGGCTATCCGGATTGATCTGTAGAAATGGGTTGTAGGAAGCACTCGTGAGATAGCCGCGAAATTGTAGAAATGTCCGCTCCGATCTCCTCGGTTCTCACCAGCAACACGCCCATGAGATCCCGTCCCAACCTGTAATTCGGTATTACGTGCCTCCATGGCGCCGAAGCCGGAAATGGTTTCGAGCGCGCGCACATTACGGGGGTGTAATCTGCACATTGGAATCCTGGCAGCCCGGTGAGAGAAGGGAATCACCCGGCGCTTAGAGGAGCTCCTGTAGGGCCCGCCCATGCCATAGACCATGATCCGGTGCCCCTGCTGTCAGTCGAGGTTGGCCTTGCTGAGCTGTGCGAGCTCCGAGACGCGGAGCCTGGTGTCGAGGACGGTCCAGACGATGAGCTTCTCCTCGCCGGCCTCGCAGGCGTTCGCCAGGCGGTTGGCCTCATCTTGGGTTAGGCGGTGCTGCCTCGTGTGGCGATTCCGCCGGGGGCGTCATCGTGATGCATCGGGACGTGCCTTGCGCGTCACTGTAAAGAGAATTACGAAGAGCGTCTCGCACAGAAGGGATGCGACACCCATTGGCTCAAGCCAAGTGTCCGGTTCAGCCGGAAGTCCCGGCAACCCAATCGTGCGACTCGCCACATAGGCAAGGATGGCGCCCCCTGCTACGAGAAGGCCCAACAGCCAACCCAGCGCCCGCTGATCGCGATAGATGCCGATGGCCGCCGCCAGCGCACCGACGCCATTGCCGATAAAGAGAAGACCCTTGTACGTCGCGTCGCCGAAGGCGTCTCGCGCTTCCACGACGTGGACGAGTCCCGTCCCAAGGATTGCCGCGATAGCCAGCCACTTCATGGTAGGGGAAGGCGTCGTCATGGGAGAAGTCCTCACGGCCTAGGTGGGCCAGGAGCGCAACGCAGGTCTGGAAGGAACGACGAACCCATCTCTTTCTCGTTCGTCCGACGAGAGCGAACGGATTGGGTCCTTGATTCCAAGAACCGCCGCCTGTCCCGCGCCGCGCGGCTCACGCCGATCCACATCCGCCTAACTAGTGAGTATCTTGGTCAGTATAGCCCAGGTTTACGGCAGGATAGCACGAATACTGACCCTTTCATGCCGACGGCGATGATGTTGCGATTCCCACACCTTACCCGGATTACCTGAAACCCCTGGACCCGTGAAACACTGCAGTCATCGTCAGGATAGCGCCTCAGGGGCGCGCGGCCATCAGGAGGGAGGGCCAGGGCGTCGGCCGGGGGCTGCAGACGGACCCCCCGCCACCAGGGATCGCTGACCACCTGCGCTTCTCAGCACGTGTGGAAGCGTACCTCGTTGCAAGCCGCTCGCCCAGCAGACACGCGCTGGGCGAGCGCCCCGAAGTCCGCCACGCCGAAGAGGGTGGTCCTACGGATCGTGCGCGACGGTCCCCAAAGACACGAACGCCCTCTCAGGCTGAGTTTCACCCAAGAGGGCGGTGCTCTGTCGCACGCCGACCGAATCGCAAGAGTTGGCTGAAATACTATGGACAACCGGGCCCATGAGGACCACCTTTGATGGGAGCTTTCTATCGCGTCCCACCCGGAGTTGTCAATCTCTTTTTGAGAGCCGTGCTGGCCGGGATGGCAGTGTAGATTTCAACCACAAGTCTACACTTCGGTCGCTGTCCACATTGCACGCAGGTAGTCGTAGCATTTTGGGTGGCTCGGTGGGCGGCGGCTCAATTTGAGCCTCACAAAGATGGATATTGCTCCCAGTGCCTACTCTTGGTCACGCCGGTGACCCGCCCCGCAAAATTGTACCAAGTGAAAGGTGAGGATTTTGCCGAGACCTGTGTGAGGAACACCGCTTGGCTATTACAATTGAGGCTTCTCAGTTAAAACACCACCCGGCTCAAGTATTCCTCCAGGCTGAGCTTGCCCACCTCATACGTATCGAAGGTCAGGTGATGCCGATCTTCCATCTCATTCAGATCCAGACCGAACACCTTGGCAGCCAATTTGCGAGACTCGTGTCCCCAC
>JBGPUH010000409.1:0-2298 GCA_041491025.1 Methylomirabilis sp. (SeqCode) | reverse complement strand
TCTGACGGACGAGGAGATCGAGGCGTATGTGCGGACGGGCGAACCGCTGGATAAGGCAGGGGGCTATGCGATCCAGGAAGGCGCCGCAGCCTTCGTGGAGGGGATCAAAGGCAGCTTTACGAACGTCGTCGGCCTGCCGCTGGGGAGGCTTCGCGCCTTGTTGTTGCGGTTTGGAATCGACCCGCTGTCGCGGAAGAGTTGAGGGGCAATCAGCCGTCAGCCTTCAGTAATGACGATCTTGCTGAGCGCTGACCGCTGATTGCTGATAGCCATCTCGCTGAGCGCTGACGAGGCGTTAGACTTGACACTTCCCTGGGCTCGTGCGACGGTATCGGACAACTGTGATGAGACGGCTTGAGTCGAAACAAGAATATATTCTGGGGATCACTGGGGCCAGCGGCGCGGTCCTCGGCGTTCGGACACTTGAAGTCCTGCATGCGCTCGGCGTGCCGGTCCATCTGATCGTGTCCGAAGGGGCAAAGATCACCCTTCGAGAGGAGACCGGACGTGCGGCGGGGGATCTCAAACGCCTCGCCACGTTTTTCCACGACGACCGCGACCTCGGCCCGTCCATTTCGAGCGGGTCGTACGTCTCGCCCAACGTGGCCGCGATGGTTGTGGTCCCGTGCTCCATGAAAACTCTGGCGGCCATTGCCGCCGGCTACTCCGACACCTTGATCGCCCGGGCGGCGGACGTCGTCATGAAGGAGGGGAAACGTCTTGCGCTTGTCGTGCGGGAAAGCCCATTTAATGCCATCCACCTGGAGCAGATGCTGGCGTTGGCGAGGTCGGGCGTTCGGATCGTCCCCCCGGTGCCGCCCTTCTACCAGAAGGCGCGGACGATGGAGGAGCTCGTCGACCAGATCGTCGGACGCGTGTTGGACCAGATCGGATTGCACACCGACCTGCCCAATAGATGGCACGGGACAGCATAGAGACACGCATAAAGACATGAGTCGCTTGAGGCGATTCTCTCTCGCTCGCTCGTTATTCACTTCCGTTCGCTGGCGTGTCGTGCTAAACTTACCGTTCGCGTGCCTCCCCCACCGGCGCTCATGAAGTTATGCGCTGGCTCGACCTCAGCGCCGGGAGACAAGTGGGACAGGGGATTTTTCCCTGAGTGGCCGGACGATCGCTCTAGCCCTGTGAATCTAGAGCGATTTTTCCTCACCCTCTCTACAAGGATTGCCTGACATGATGGGACAAGGGTTCTTGCAGTTGATTGCCCACGGTGGGATCACCATGGTGATCCTTGCCATCTTCTCGATCTTCTCGCTCGCGGTGATCGGAGAGCGGTTTTATGCGTATCGCAAAGCCCAGAAGGCCACCCAAGAAGTGGCCGAGAAGGCGCTGCAGTACGTCGCTGACGGGAAGATGGCCGAGGCTCTCCGCCTCTGCGAAGGGAACACCGGTAGCCCGGTGGCCAAGGTCCTGGAGGCCGGCCTCTTGGTCGTCGTCGATCAGGCAAACCCGACGATGTCCGGCGACCGCTTTTCGCGCAGGATCGAATCGTGCAAAGGGGCCATGCAGCGAACCACCTCCGCGGAGATCATCCGTCTGGAGGGGTATCTCGGCTCACTGGCGACCCTCGGCAATATCAGCCCCTTTGTGGGCCTGTTCGGGACCGTCCTGGGGATCATCCGGGCCTTCGAAGCGATTTCCAAGACCGGATCCGGCGGGCTTGGCACGGTTTCGGCCGGAATCGCCGAAGCGCTTGTGGCAACGGCCGCTGGCCTGTTCGTGGCGATCCCAGCGGTCATGGCCTACAACTACTTCCTTGGCAGGGTCAAGCTGTTTGCCACTGCCATGGATAACGCGGCCTCAGAGATGGTGGACCGGCTCCTGGACCAGGCCGGGCATCAAGAAGGGTAAGAGGTTCGTATGCAGGCTAGCGCCGGAAAAGATCGGCGAATGCTCTCGGAGATCAACGTCACGCCTCTGGTGGACGTGGTCCTCGTCCTGCTGATCATCTTCATGGTGACGACACCGATGCTGCAGCGGGGGACCGACGTCCAGCTCCCGAGCGCCCGGGTGTCGGAGGTCAAAGAGGAGGAGCGAATCACCTTGGCCGTGACGCGAGACAGCCGCATTTTCGTCAACAACGAGGAGGTGGCGCGTCAGAATCTCGAAGCCCGCCTCAAGGCCATGACCGCTTCTGGCAAGGAGCGGATCCTCTACTTTCGCGGCGATGCCAGGGTCCCCTACGGCTTCGTCATCGACGTGATGGATGCGATCAAGTCTTCCGGAATCGAGACTGTTGGGATGATCACCAACCGACCGGGGTCCAGGTAGCGTATT
>JBGPUH010000408.1:0-2300 GCA_041491025.1 Methylomirabilis sp. (SeqCode) | reverse complement strand
TTGAGCGGCACTACACGAAGGACCAGATCCTGGAGATGTACCTCAACTGCATCTACTTCGGCCATGGAGCATATGGCGTGGAAGCCGCAGCCAGAACCTACTTCAGCAAGAACGTCGCGGAGCTGACCCTCCCAGAGGCTGCGCTTCTGGCCGGGCTCCCGCGGGCCCCCGGGCGATACTCCCCACTGAATGACCTGAAGCGTGCAAGGGCGCGCCGGCAGTACGTTCTGGACCGTATGCTTGCGACACGCGTCCTCAGGAAGGCGCAGGCGCGCGCCGCAAGCCGGACGCCCGTCTTGGTGAATCCGCTGTTTCGGTCGAGAGGTATGGCGCCCTGGTTTGTCGATTACGTCCGGCAGCAGCTTGACGCGCGTCTCGGACTGGTCCTCGTGCGGGAGGGTGGGTTGAAGATTTACACCACCTTGAATTCCGGCATGCAGCGTGCAGCGGTGGGCGCCATCGGTCGTGGCATTGCGTCCCTTGTCCGGCAGAAGAACGCACGGAAACCAGGCGGCAACGCGGCCTTGGAAGGGGCCCTGATTGCGCTCGATGCGCGGACTGGCGAAATCAAGGCGATGGTGGGCGGCTCGGACTACGGCCGGAGTCAGTTCAACAGGGCGGTCCAGGCTCGGCGCCAACCCGGCTCAGCCTTCAAGCCATTTGTCTATGCAGCAGCCTTCGAGCAGGGTTTGACACCAGCGACCTTGCTCGACGATTCTCCGATTCACTTCGAGATCGGTATCGGGGGCAGAAGCGAAGTCTGGGCGCCGGAGAATCTGGACCGGCAGTACCGTGGTCCGGTGACGCTCCGCCGGGCGCTGGAAGAGTCGATCAACGTCCCGACGGTCCGCCTCATTGCACAGATTGGCGTCGATCCAGTGATCGATCTGACTCGCCGGCTCGGCGTAACCTCGGAGCTTCGGCGCGAATATGCAATCGCGTTGGGCGTTTCGGACATGAGCCTCCTGGAACTGACATCGGCCTATCAAGGGTTTGCCGATCGAGGTATCCTTGCGCCACCGCTTGCCATCCGCCGCGTGGTGGGCCCTGGTGACGTCATCCTCGAAGAGCAGTCGCTCGCACCACGACGAGAGGTGAGTGAAGACGTGGCGTTCCTTCTGACCTCGGTTCTGGAGGGGGTCGTCACACGGGGAACAGGCAAGGTGGCCCAACGCCTCGGACGGCCCGTGGCGGCCAAGACGGGGACCACTCAAGATGCCGAGGATTTATGGTTTCTCGGCTACACCCCAAGCCTCGCCGCGGGAGTCTGGCTCGGCTATGATCAACACCGCTCGCTCGGCTCTCACGACACAGCGGGAAAGATCGCCGGGCCCATCTGGGTTGATTTCATGAAGCAGAGCCTTGGCAACAGCCCCGTGGAAGAGTTTCAGCCCCCTCAGGGGGTTTACCAGGCTTTGGTGAACCGGAAAACAGGGCAACCGACCTCGGCAAGCGATCCCGAGGCTTTTCAGGAGTATTTCATCAAAGGGCATGAGGGGCCTCCAATGACTCCCTCAGCCAGTACGCTTTCAGCAATCAATTCCGCATTGCCGCAGACACGTGAACAAGTCGGCCCGCCCCAGGCCCCCAACCAGTGATCATATCCCTCAGAAGCTGTTTTCTCATCAGCGATGCCGCCACTTCCGCGGATCAGAACATGATCGAACGTTCTGTAGAGCGATAGTGTGGCGCATAAAGGAAGAGTTCGGCCCAGAGGGGGGAACTGGGCCTTCGAGAACCTTCGGAGATTGATCGATGATGGGCAAGGTGATGACGATGGCGCAGGCAATCGGGAGGTGTGTGCCTGACGGGTGTTCTGTGTTGATGGGCGCAGCCCTCGAGTCGTTGATCCCGTTCGCGGCCGGACATGAGATCATTCGGCAGAGGCGAAGAAATCTGACCCTGATCGGGCCGATCTCCGATATCCTGTTCGATCAGCTCATCGGCGCGGGGTGTGCCTCACGGGTGATCGCGGCTTGGGTTGGTAACGTGAGCGCCGGCCTCGCCCATAACTATCGCCGAGCTGTCGAAGCCAACACCCCACACCGCCTCGATATCGAGGATCATAGCAACTTCACGCTGTCGCTGGCCCTCCTGGCGGGCGCCCTTGGTGCCCCGTTTATCCCCACGAAAACCCTCCTTGGCACTGACCTGCTTCCTGGTAGTCAGTCATTCCAATTGTTTTCGGAGCCGGTCACTGGAGCGCCGTTCGTACACGTCCAAGCCATAACGCCGGATGTCGCCATTCTTCAGGTGCAGCGAAGCGACCGCGAGGGAAACGCACACTGCTGGGGAAACCT
>JBGPUH010000407.1:0-2304 GCA_041491025.1 Methylomirabilis sp. (SeqCode) | reverse complement strand
GTCTGATCTGTTCCCGCGTGGCCGATCGGTCTATCCCGAGGACTTCGTAGTAATCACGCTTCGTTTTGGTTGCTGGCGGTGACAAGATCGAACCCTCACCCGCGTTGTTTGCCGATGACCGTCACTGTGCTGGCCTGAGGGCCCTTCTCGCCCTCCTCCATGACGAAGCGCACCTCTGCGCCGATCTCCAGGCGGTCGAAGCCCGCACCCAATACGCTGTTGCGGTGGAAATAGATTTCGGCGCCGTCAGGCGTCTCAAGGAAACCGTATCCCTCTTCTGGAAACAGTTTGCTCACGCGAGCCTGCGGCGGACCTTCATGGGTTTTCACGCTGCCACGCTGGCGGCGCACGTAGTCCTCCAAACGGCGTCTTATGGCGTCAAAGGCCTCTCGGACCGCCACATAGATGTCCTCGTCCGCTTGGCGATTCACGACCAGTTCGTCGCCAGGCACGGTCAGATCGATCCGCACCGTGAAGGGCCCTCCTTTTCGGTGGTGCCGAACCGGGGCTTCCACGGCGACCCGGCAGCTCATGATTCTATCGTAGAACGCATCCAGCTTGGCGGCCCTTTCGCGGATATAGCCCTCCACTGCTTCTGAGGGGGAGATGTCGCGTAGCGTAACTTGGACTGGAAGCTCCATGGCTACCTCCTCAAGAGTGCCGAGTTCCAAGTGCCGAGTCCCAAGTTGAGGATTCCCTGGAGTCAGTACTTAACCAGGAACCTGGACCATGGAACTCGGAACCCGGATGATTGGTGATCCCTATCGTTCGGTCAGTTGCCGCAAGCGGAAGCGCCTGCCTACGTCCCGATCCAGACGATGGATTCCCTCCTCGCGCGTGGCCTCCATGGCGACCTCGAACTCATCCTGCGTAATAGGCCGGGCGATCTCAGGGAACCTGCCTGCCTGGCCGCACGGCCAATACTGGTCCATCAGGTTCACATAGGTGTCAGGCGAAACCTCCCTGGCCAGAAACCGCATCACCTCCCGAGTTCCCGCCACCCCACCAGGCATCACCAGGTGTCGCACTAACAGACCTCGCACGGCGAGTCCCCTTTCATCGAGTTTCAGGTCGCCCACCTGGCGGTGCATCTCCTGCACTGCCGCTCGGACAATGTCGGGGTAGTCCTCCGCACCCGAGTAGCGCTTGGCATGGGCTGGGTCCATATACTTGATGTCAGGCATGTAGATGTCGATCACCCCATCCAACAGGCGTAGGGTCTCCACCCGGTCGTACCCGCCGGTATTGTAGACGAGGGGAATGCGAAGACCCGTCTCGATCGCGTAGGGCAACGCTGCCAGGATCTGGGGCACCATGTGGCTGGGCGTGACGAAGTTGATGTTGTGGCAGCCCAAGGCTTGAAGCTCCATCATCATCTGAGCCAGGCGTGGATGGCAGACCTCTTCGCCCAACATCAGGTGGCTGATCTCCCAGTTCTGACAGAACACGCAACGGAGGCTACAGGAGGTGAAGAAGATGGTCCCCGATCCATGGCGGCCGACTAAGGGAGCCTCTTCCCCAAAATGAGGGTGGTGGGACGAGACGACCGGGAGGACATTGGTCCTGCACTTCCCAGCCCGGCTCGTGAAGCGGTCCACACGGCAAAGGCGAGGGCAGATGGTACACTCCCGGAGTATCTCCTGAGCGGCCCGAATCCGTTCCGCCAGGATGCCTCGTTCATGGAGCGTCAAATAGGCGGGCTTCGCTGTCATTAGTATCCCACCGTGAAGGCAATGACGACAGTGGAGGAAGGAAGTTCCAGGCCGGGGGCAAACGCCGCGCCCAGCGATTTACGAAGCCCAGGGCGTTATATGGAATGAACCTCAGGCAACCGATCACACCGTCGCCCTGAGGCACGGTCCGATACCGCGTGGAGGTGATAGGACTGGAAGCCTCCTTCTGCCTCGCGGCTCCCCTGCAGAAGATTCAACGCCGGGGCTTCGAGGCAAGCCCCGGCGACTGCTACCATAACTAGCAGAAGCAACTATCGCCGGAGGACGAGAGGTCGGCTATTTCTTAATAGACCAGACCTCCCCCTCATGCAGGAGCCTGATTTGAGTGCGGAACGCCCGAACCATCAGGACGGGCCGCGGCGAATGTTTGAGCACCTTTTCCGCCACGCTCCCCCGCTCAAACGCGCTTAACCCGGTTTCGCCATGGCTCATCATGGCGATGAGGTCCACATTCTGCTTCTCGGCCGCAGTGAGGATTTGCGTGCCCGCCTCACCCGGCAGCACCTCGGTCTTCGTCTTCAGACCGGCCTTCTCCAGGCCCTTTGCCACGCCTTCCAGGTACTTGGCTGCC
>JBGPUH010000406.1:0-2316 GCA_041491025.1 Methylomirabilis sp. (SeqCode) | reverse complement strand
TGGATGATCGCCCCGAGCGAGGCCGGCCGATTCTCCAGTTGCAGGCGCAGGAGGTCCTTGTAGTACAGGACCCCGCAGACGTCATCGAGACTCTTCCGGTAGACGGGGTAGCGGGAATGGCCCGTCTCAACGATGAACTTGAGCGCCTCCTCCAGAGGTGTCTCCAGCTCGATCGCATCGATCCGTGGTCGAGGGATCATGACTTCTCTGACCGAGGACTCGGTAAACTCGAAGACGCTGTGGATCAGTTCCTGCTCCGTCTGGTCGAAGATCCCCTTCTCCTTGCCCTCGCGGACCATCAGCTTGATCTCCTCCTCGCTCACGAAGGTGCCCGCTGCGGTGGGGGGGACGCCGAACGGAGAGAGGATCAGGCGGCTGGAGGCGGTGAGCGGACGGGCGAGAAACCAGAACCACCGGGAGAGAATCTCCAGGGGTCTGGCGACCTTGAGGGCGACGCGCTCCCCATGGCGGAGCGCGAGCGACTTGGGGACCAGCTCGCCGAATACGACAGTGAGATACGTGATGATGAGGACCACCAGCCCGAGGGCGACCAACTCGCCCCCGATCCGCAGCGGGCCGCTTGGAAGGCGGTCAAGCAATGGACGGACCGCCCTCACCGCCAGCACACCGCCAACGGCAGAAGCCAGCGTGCCGACCAAGGTAATCCCGATCTGAATGGTGGCCAGAAATCGGTCGGGGTCGTCTTTGAGCCGCTGAATCGTTGAAGCCCGCCCCTCTCCAGCCTCCGCCAGCTCCTGTACCCGGCTGCGGCGAAGCGAGATCACCGCCACCTCGGAGGCGGAGAAGAACCCGTTGATCAGGATCAGCAGGAAGATGAAGACGGTTTCCAGTACCAGTATTCCGCTGCCTAAGCCTTCCATCACGGTGCTCCTTTTTCGGCTATTAGCCGTCAGCTCTCAGCTTTTAGCCAATAAGCTGACCGCCGAAAGCTGACTGCTGACTTCATGGCCAGAGGCCGGGATCCGCTGCCAGTCGCTCTTCGATTGGGCGAAGGCGCTGCCTGAGCCTTCCGGTCGCGAACCCGAATCGTTCACCGAGACGGAGCAGGGCTGAGGCCAGATCGTAGAGATCCTTTGAGCCGGTCTGAAGCAACTGCTCGATCAGCGGCGGCGCTCCGTGCGCGAGGATCTCATCCATGAGGGGAACGATTTCGGCCGATTCCAACGGGCAGACTATCCGGTCAGCGAGGTCCAAAACCTCCTGCACCCCATTTAATCCCTCCAGGTCCGGATGCTCTCGCAGCCGCCGCATCCTCCCAATGAATGATGCGGAGAGGAGGTCCTTCAGGCGATGTTTCTGCCCGAGGTCGAGCCGCCTCGCTTCATCGGCCACTGTGAGAAGGGCGCGGTGGGCCTCCGCGTCGCCGTCGGACAGCCATTCCCGCAGGCGGGCCTCCAGATCCCGGGCGAGGATAAACTCGGTCGGCGCTCTCAGCGCCTCGGGAGGGGAGAGCCCCTCGTTGAAGAACTCCCTCAATAGCCAACGGGTTCGCGCCGCCAGCTCATCGTAGCCTTTGTGGAGTTCTTCCTCGCGTCCTCTGTAGAGGGCATGGAGGACCTCCTGCCGCTCTTCTGCAGAGAACATCTTCAAGGAGATCGGGGCTGCCTGGGCGTGATCCGGCAGCGACTCGCCCTCGACTCTCCTCTCAAAGCCTTGACGCCAGCGGTGGAGATCTTTCTCTCCTCTCCAAGGGAACAGATACCCGGCCATCCCGTCGGCGTCCAACCACCTCAGGACAAATCCGATCTGCTCCCGTTCCAGGGTCAACGACGACCGCACATCCACGCCGCCCACGACCATCGTCCCACCCATGATGGGACGGCGCTCGATGGCGAGTCGATAGAGGTCGAAAGCATAGACCCGATAAGGATCTGGCAGCGCGCCCGCCACTGACAGCGCCGCATAAAGGGCTGCGAGGCGGGTGGGCCCCACGCGTGCCGTGCGGACTCGGGCCTCCCAGATCCGCCGGCCGTCGCGCTCCGAAGGAAGGTTGCTCTTGGCTGCCTGGAGCTCGGCCAGGAATTTTGCCTCCATGTTCCCCGTCGCCCAGGCAGACGCCAGCTCGATAGCCCGCGCGGCATGCCTGAGGCTCTGGACCGGTTCGACGCCGGAGATGTCGGCAAAGAACCAGCCACAGCTGGTCTGCATGAGGAGGGTATGCCGCTGCATCTCCAAGAGCTGAAGCGCGGCCGCCCGCTGCTCCAGCGAAAGCGACCGACGCCCGTGCTGGTCGAAAAACGCCTCGACAGAGGGGGTGCTCCGGTCAAGCATCAGGGCGATATAGTCGTCCCTTGC
>JBGPUH010000405.1:0-2318 GCA_041491025.1 Methylomirabilis sp. (SeqCode) | reverse complement strand
CGCACGACCTGAGCAGAATGTGGGCTCGGGCCGATGCTGACCATAAGACGCTCCGTGACAGGCCACGTCGTGGGGATGGCCTTGTCGCGCATATAGGCACGCATCTCGGCGTCCACGCGGTCGGCCGTGCAGCGAAGCGCCAGCTCCCGAAGCGCAATCAGATTGCCTTTCCGAAAGAAGTTGTCGATGGCTTCCTTCGCCTGCTCCGGGACGTAGACCTTGCCTTCCTTGAGCCGCTGGAGGAGGTCGTCAGGGGGCAGGTCGATCAGCTCGATCTCGTCGGCCTGCTCGAGGACGGAATCGGGGACCGTTTCGCGCACGGCCACCCCGGTGATCTTGGTGACGACGTCGTTGAGGCTATCGAGGTGCTGGACGTTGAGCGTGGTGTAAACGTGGATCCCGGCGTCGAGCAGCTCCATGACATCCTGCCACCGCTTGGTGTGGCGGGCGCCGGGTGCATTGGTGTGTGCCAGCTCATCGACGAGGATCAATGTGGGGCGGCGGGCGAGCGCAACATCGAGGTCGAACTCTTTGAGGGTCGTGCCGCGATACTCGAGGCGGCGGGGGGCGAGGACCTCGAGCCCCTCGAGGAGGGCCTCGGTCTCCGCCCGCCTGTGGGTTTCCACCCAGCCGGCCACGACATCTATCCTCTCGGCTCGCTGTTCGCGTGCGGCTTCGAGCATCGCGTAGGTCTTGCCGACCCCCGCGGCGGCACCCAGGAAGACCTTCAGCTTCCCACGCGTCTGGCGTGCTTCCTCCTCCTTCACGCGGGCCAGAAGGCTATCCGGATCGGGTCGGTGTTCGCGCTTGACGCTCATTCAAAGGGCTTCCTTGCCAGGGTCCAAGGAAGGCTGGAGGCTCTTCTCGGTTCTCGGAGGGCAGCGTTCGCCCCATCGGCCTCCGTAGCCAAACCTCTGTCGCCCGTACTATTTCATGGCGTCGAGCGCCAGGTTTAACCTCACGACGTTGACCCTCGGCTCACCCAAGATGCCGAGTTGGCGGCCTTCGATACGCTGCTCAACGAGGCGCCGGACCGTGGCCTCGTCCAGCCCTCGCGCCCGTGCGACCCGCCGGACTTGGTAGAGGGCACTCGCCGGGCTAATGTGCGGGTCGAGTCCACTCCCTGACGCCGTCGCGAGATCCACCGGAACGGGCGCCTGGTTGCTTGGATCGGCCGCACGGAGGACTTCCATGCGCCCCTGGACTGCCTTCTTGAGGTCAGGGTTCGTTGGGCCGAGATTCGAGCCCGAGGAGGCTCCAGCATTGTACGGGAATGGAGCAGTGGCCGATAGCCGGCCCCAGAAGTACTTGGGGTCGTCAAAAGGCTGCCCGATGAGCGCGGAGCCCACGGCTTTGTCTCCCCGGACGATCAGGCTGCCGTTGGCCTGACTCGGGAAGAGCCCTTGAGCGATCCCGGTCACGAGAAGCGGGTAGGCGAGTCCTGTGAGGATCGTAAATAGAGCGAGCGCCACTATTGCCGGTCGAAGGTGACTAACCATATCATGACCTCCTCTGCTTGCCGTCTGGTGAAGAAATTGACTTTCCACGCCGTCCTCTGTAGGGTGACCCGTTACCGTTACCGAGAGGGTGCCACGATGGCCTTAGCAGCCGGAACAGTGTGAAGCGAAGGATCCGGACCGGCCGATGGCGGGATCTGCCCTGGTTTCTAAGCTCGAGCGCGGCGCGGTTGGCCTGCAACCAGCCCCACATGACACCGTAGACCAGCGCCAGGAAGAACAGGTCCAGCCACCGATCCCCCTCGGAGCCCCCCGTCGCCCTAGTCGCGAGGACCCAAAACGCAAGGATAGCGCCTAGCATGGCGTACAGCCACGCCCATGCCGGCTTCGGTGGACGGGTTTCAGCGTTCATGTTATCACTAAACAAGCCCGAGGGCGACCAGGATCATGTCCACGAGCTTGATGCCCGGGAACGGAATGATGACGCCCCCGACGCCATAGATCCAGAGGTGGCGGCGGAGTAGCGGCCCCGCCCCGATCGGCCGATAGCGCACGCCGCGCAGCGCGAGCGGGATCAGAGCGATGATGATCAGGGCATTAAAGATCACCGCTGAGAGAATCGCGCTCTCTGGCGTCGCGAGCCGCATGACGTTGAGCGTTTCCAACACCGGGTAGGTGGTGGCAAAGGCCGCCGGGATGATCGCGAAGTACTTGGCCACGTCATTCGCGATGCTGAAGGTCGTCAAGGCTCCCCGCGTCATGAGCAACTGCTTGCCGATTTCGACCACCTCGAGGAGCTTTGTCGGGTTCGAGTCAAGATCGACCATGTTGCCGGCTTCTTTCGCCGCCTGGGTCCCGGTG
>JBGPUH010000404.1:0-2330 GCA_041491025.1 Methylomirabilis sp. (SeqCode) | reverse complement strand
CGCGTTTGAACTTATGCTCGACCAAGTAGGCCTCGATCCCGTCGATGACATGTTGCGCGCTGCTCGGTGAGGTAAAATTGGCCGTCCCGACCGCTATGGCCGTGGCCCCGGCGATCAGGAACTCCAGCGCATCCTCAGCCGTCATGATCCCGCCCATTCCGATAAGCGGAAGCTTGACCGCTCGCGCCACCTCCCAGACCATGCGAACGGCGACCGGCCGGATGGCTGGACCGGAGAGTCCCCCGGTCACGTTGGCGATCTTCGGGCGGCGGCTTCGCACGTCGATCGCCATCCCGATCAACGTGTTGATGAGGGAGAGTGCGTCCGCACCCCCCTCCTCCAGCGCCCGAGCGATCTCGACGACATCCGTCACGTTGGGGGACAGCTTGGGGATGAGTGGCAGCGTGGTCGCCTGCCGCACCCGCGCGACCAGCTTGTGGGCCAGCACCGCATTGCAGCCGAAGATCAGGCCGTCGGCCACATTCGGACAGGAGATGTTCAGCTCGATGCCGCGCACCCCTTCCTGATCGCTCAACCGCTTTGCCAGCTCATAGTAATCGTCGATCGACTCCCCAGCGATATTGACGATAATGGGAGGTCCCAACCGCCCGAGATAAGGGAGCTTCTCCTCGATGAAGGCGTCGAGGCCGACGTTCTGCAGGCCGATCGCGTTCAACATGCCGGCTGGGGTCTCGACAATCCGAGTGGGTCGAGCCCCGGCCCGCGGTCGAAGGGTGATGGTCTTCACCACGATCGCCCCCAAGCGGGACAGATCCAGGTAGGGTTCGAACTCCTGGGCGTAACCGAAGGTCCCGGAGGCGGTCATCACCGGGTTCTGCATCGAGATCCCCGCGACGGTCACTGTCATATCAGGTCTTCGGCTGCGCCGCAAGGCTGGCTTCGCGATTCTACCTCTCACGCGTCGCACCCCGCACCCCCTGCACACGCTCCTCCTCGACAGCCGCCCGGTATCGCTCCTGAAGGAAACGGGTGACCTGGCCAGGGTTGCCAGTGCCTATCTTTCTGCCGTCGACAGCGGTGAGCGGCATGACCTCCTTCAGCGAGCCGGTCACGAACGCCTCGTCGGCCGAACGGAGGTCATCGAGAGGGACCGGGGCCTCGCGGACAGTCATGCCCTCTTTCTTGGCAAGCTCGATGACCACCTCTCTCGTGATCCCCGGTAACAGGCCTGAGTCCTCAGGAGGGGTTGTCAGAACCCCTTTCGAGACCATAAACAGGTTGCTCGTTGTGCCCTCGATGATGGAGCCATCTGGCGCGACAAACAAGGCTTCCTGCGCGCCCTCACGTCGCGCCTGCGACATCGCCAGCATGTTATAGAGGTAATTGAGAGACTTGATGCCGAGCGGGTTGAAGGGGCTTCCCCAACGAAAGGTGATGGCGCCAAACCCGGCCTGCTGATACTCGAAGATCCCCGCCTCCAGCGGCTTGGCGACGAGCAGGAGAGTGGGTGTTGGCGGAGTTTCGGGAGGCAGAAGCGAGCCAAGCGTGTCGGCGCCTCTCGTGATAGTCAGGCGTAGGGAGCTGTCGGTGGCTTGCAGGCCATTCCGTCGGAGCAGCTCACCCATCACCTTGCGCCACTGCGGCGCCTCCCCCCGGAACGGGATCCCGATCTGAACGGCGCCCTTTTTGAGACGTCCTAAGTGGCGCTCGAGGCCAAAGACCCATCCCGCATACGCCCGTAGCGTTTCGAAGAGACCATCGCCATAGGAGAAGCCACGGTCGAAAGCCGACACCTTCGCCCGCTCGGCTTGCACAAAGCGTTTGTTGAGATAGACAACCGCCATCCTCTTCTTTTACCTTCCCCCACCGAGGCCAACCCCAAGGGTCCGGAAAAAGGTCTCGGCCTTCAACAACGTCTCCTCGTACTCGCGTTTCGGCGAAGAATCGGCCACGATCCCCCCGCCGGTCTGAAAGTAGATCCGTCCCGCCCTCACGATGGCCGTCCGGATGGCGATGTTCAGTTCCATGGTCCCGGAGAACCCGATGAACCCGATCGCGCCGGTGTAGAGGCCGCGGGCCGTCGGCTCCACCTCGTCGATCACTTCCATCGCGCGGATCTTCGGAGCCCCCGTGATCGAGCCGCCCGGAAAGGTGGCTCGTAGGCAGTCAATCGGCTCCATCCCCTCTTCGAGGACACCTGTCACGGTCGAGACCATGTGGTGGAGGGTGTGGTAGGTCTCGATCGCCTCAAACTGCTCGACGTGGACGGAGCCCATCTTGCAGATCTTGCCCAGGTCATTGCGCTCCAGGTCCACGATCATCAGATGCTCGGCGCACTCCTTTGGATCATGACGAAGATGGCCGATAAT
>JBGPUH010000403.1:0-2333 GCA_041491025.1 Methylomirabilis sp. (SeqCode) | reverse complement strand
GTCTGAGGCGAGCCCATCACTCAAGTCGATCATCGCCGTCGCGACTCCAGCTTCTGCAAGGGCCCGTCCCTCACGCAGCCTTGGGATGGGGCAGAGATGTCGTTCGATGGCCCGATGGATCGCCTCCTTCAGGTCGGCGGAGACCTCCGAGGGGGCCACCACCTGATCATCCCGGAGGCGGAAGCCGGCTCTTAAGGCCGCCAAGCCTGCTGCCGAGGCGCCCAACCGGCCCGTGATCCAGATCCGCTCCCCAGGCTTCGCTCCGGAGCGCGTGACAACCCTCCCCGGCTCCACCTCTCCTACCAGGGTGACGCTGATCATGAGGGTTGACGAGGCAGAGAGATCGCCGCCCATGATTTCGACCGAGTATCGAGCCCCTTCCTCTTGAAGGCCACGATAGAGCTCGTCCACGAACTCGATCTCCGTATCGGGTGGGAGCGCCAGTGTGACCAGTGCGGCGCGTGGCAGCCCGCCCATGGCGGCAATGTCGCTGAGATTTATCCCCATCGCCTTCCGCCCAAGATAAAAGGGTGTAATGGTGTCTTGCGTGAAATCGATGCGATCAACAAGCAGGTCGGTCGTCAGGAGAAGGTCTTTGCTCGCGGCCGGTCGCAGGACGGCGCAGTCATCGCCGATCCCAAGGAGCGCATCGCTCGGCCGCGGCAGGAGTTTCCTGATCCGCTCGATAAGGCCAAATTCGCCAATAGCCGAGACCTTCATCGGGTGTCCGCCTCCATGTCTTCATCCTTGGTCGTCCGACACATCTTCTTCCTCGCCGGGATCTCGTGGGGGCGGGACCACGTGCATCGCATGCAGATGATCCGTCAGCGTGGCGAATTCAGTAAGGTCTAAGGTCTCCCCGCGGCGCTTCGGATCGATGCTCACATCAGCCAGGATCCGCTCCAGGACCATCGAGTCCGCCACGATGCCCCCGCCTAGCAAGGCATTCCGGAGCGTCTTCCTTCGCTGCCCGAACGCAGCCCGCACCACGCGAAACAAGAGATCAGGGCATTGCACCGACACCCTGGGTCTCGGGAGCAGGTCGAGGCGGACCAGCGTCGAATCCACCGCGGGCCTGGGATAGAAAGCGGTTCTCGGCACCTGGGCCACCACGGTGGCCTCCGCCTCGTAGCGACATCTTACCGTCAAGGCGCTGTACCCGTCCTCCCCCGGCGCAGCCAGGAGCCGGCGTGCCACTTCGCGCTGCACCATCACCAGGAGGAACGAAAAGCAATGGTGCAGCGGGATCAGTCGGAGGATGAGAGGGGTGGCAACTGAATAGGGGAGGTTCGAAACCAGCTTGGCCCGTCCATGTCCGGGGAACGTCTCGCCGAGGAATCCTGCGACATCGAAGACGAGGGCGTCCCCACAGATCAACGAAACCCTGGGTCGATTTCCGAAGCGATCCACAAGCAGTTGATACAGCCCGCGGTCCTGCTCGATCCCCACCAGCCAGCCCGCTTTTTCGGCGAGGGCTTCAGTCAGGACGCCGGTGCCGGGACCGATCTCCACCACCAGGTCGTCCGGGCCCACCTCTGCCGCGTTGACGATCAGATCGCGAACGGTCGGCGCGATCAGGAAACTTTGCCCGAGGCCTCTTCTCGGCGCCAGATGGTAGTGGCGGAGCAACGAACGGGTCTGCTGCCCGAGGGACGGCGCCCGCTCTACCCCCCTGCGCCCACGCATTCGCGACAACGCTGCAGTGGCGTCCTCGCCCGGAGCAGGAGGCCGCGTGACCATGTGTGTACGCCGCGAGTGCGCTCGCCTTGACCGGCTACGGTACCCAGGTCTGCCAGAGGTCACTATCCAGGACGGAGTCCTTCACCTCTGACAACGTGTCTGTCATCGTGGCGTACACGGTGCTGAAGAAACTGGGGGTCGGCTTGCGGCGTGGGTTCGGGGCGAGAGCGACTCCAAGCCGCTTGGCGGCAAGCGGAGCCATGTCGGAGTCTGGGAATTGGGAGAGGACTCGCTCGAAAATGGGCTTGGCAGCCCCCTTCTGCTCGAGCTCCCAGAGCGACTCCCCAAGATAATAGAGGGCCTGATCGCCGTATTCGGAGCCCGAGTAGTCCTTCAGGACCGTCTCGAACCGTTTGATGGCAGCGCTATAGGCGCCTCGGTTGAAGTAGAATTTGCCGATGTAGAGCTCCTTGTTCGCGAGTTGCCGGCGACACTCTGCCACTTTGGCCTTGGCGTCCGCGGCGTACTGAGAGTCGCGAAATTCGCTGACCAGCGTCTGAAACTCCGCGATCGCTTTTTTTGACAGCGACTGATCACGGTCTGCCTTCTCCATCTGGCGGAAAAAGGAAAGTCCCATGTAATACCGCGCTTCG
>JBGPUH010000402.1:0-2337 GCA_041491025.1 Methylomirabilis sp. (SeqCode) | reverse complement strand
GCCGCGGTGCTTCCGGATGGCATTGACCCCCGCTTTCAGGAAATAGGTGGTGCTCACCCCGGGGATCTCGACCGGGTATTGAAAGGCCAGGAAAACCCCCTCGCGGGCGCGTTCCTCCGGAGGCATCTTCAGCAGGTCCTTTCCCTCATAGATCACCTCACCGGCCGTGACCTCGTAGGTCTCCCGTCCGGCAAGCACATGGGCCAGCGTGCTCTTCCCCGAGCCGTTCGGGCCCATGACGGCGTGGACCTCTCCGGCGTTGACCGTCAGGTCGATCCCGCGCAGGATTTCCGTGTTGCCAACTTTCGCATGCAAGTTTCTAATTGTCAGCATTCATTATCCTCGCCCCTCAACCTCACCTTCTCCCCTGAGGGGAGAAGGCAGGGATGAGGGGAGATAAGTTTTACCCGACGCTGCCCTCCAGGCTCACGCCCAAGAGCTTCTGGGCCTCCACGGCAAATTCCATCGGCAGCTCGCGCAAGACTGTCTTGCAGAAGCCGTTGACGATCATGTTGACGGCATCCTCAGCCGAAATCCCGCGCTGCTTGCAATAGAAGAGCTGATCCTCGCCGATTTTCGAGGTGGACGCTTCATGTTCCACCTGGGATGAGCTGTTATTCACCTCAAGGTAAGGGAAGGTGTGGGCGCCACACTTCTCGCCAAGCAGCAACGAGTCGCACTGCGAGTAATTCCGGGCGCCCGTCGCGCCCTTGAGGATCTTCACCAGCCCGCGGTAGGTGTTCTGCCCATGGCCCGCAGAGATCCCCTTCGAGATGATAGTGCTCTTCGTGTTCTTCCCCATGTGGATCATCTTGGTTCCGGTATCCGCCTGCTGGTAGTTGTTGGTGACCGCCACCGAGTAAAACTCCCCGACCGAGTTATCGCCCAGCAGGATACAGCTCGGGTACTTCCAGGTAATCGCCGAGCCGGTCTCGACCTGGGTCCAGGAGATCCTGGAGTTCTTGCCAAGGCACTTGCCGCGCTTGGTGACAAAGTTGTAGATCCCGCCCTTGCCCTCCTTGTCGCCGGGATACCAGTTCTGGACCGTCGAGTACTTGATCCGGGCGTTATCGTGGGCGATCAACTCCACGACCGCCGCATGCAACTGATTCGTGGACCGCATCGGCGCGGTGCACCCTTCGAGGTAGCTGACGTACGCTCCCTCGTCGGCAATGATCAGGGTCCGCTCGAACTGTCCGGTTTCCGCCTGGTTGATGCGGAAGTAGGTGGAGAGCTCCATCGGGCAGCGCACGCCCTTCGGGACATACACGAATGACCCATCGCTAAAGACCGCCGCGTTCAGCGATGCGAAGAAGTTATCGGTGTAAGGCACCACCGACCCGAGGTACTTTTTGACCAGGTCCGGATGGTTGTGCACCGCGTCCGAGAAGGAGCAGAAGATGATCCCTAGCTCGCCGAGCTTCTCCTTGAACGTGGTCGCGACCGACACGCTGTCGAACACCGCATCGACCGCAACCCCGGCGAGCCGCTGCCGTTCAACCAGAGGGATGCCCAGTTTGTCGAATGTCTCCAAGAGCTTCGGATCCACCTCATCGAGGCTCTTGGGCCCCTCTCCCTTCTGCTTTGGCGCGGCGTAATAAATCATGTTCTGGTAGTCGATCGGAGGATACTTGACGTTGGCCCACTTCGGCTCCGCCTCAGATTTCTCCAGCTTCGCCCAATACCTGTAGGCCTTCAGCCGCCACTCCAGCATGAACTGTGGCTCGTTCTTTTTGCTGGAGATCAGGCGAATGATGTCTTCATTCAGCCCGCGAGGCGCGACATCCGCTTCGATATCGGTCACAAAGCCGTATTTGTACTCCTGGCTTGCCAGGGCTTCGATTGTGTCGGGCTTACTGCTCATAACTTCTCCTTGATCAGGTCCTTCCGGACCTCACACATCCGGGATCAGCATCCCTCGCTCTCGGTGCTTCTGCTCCACTTAATACCCGATAATATGATACCTTTCTTGGGCTGTTTTTTCCACACCTTTCCGTTTCCCGCCAGCCTCATGAGGCCCCCCCGCCTTGCCGGCCTCTCAGCACTGTATTCCACAATCGTCGCCATGTGACATTCCGAAACTGATCACATCAACACCATTACCATTCCAGCTTTGCCAGGTCCCTTTGAAACAGGGAACTGATCATCCAATCCAGCGCAACCCGGATGCGGTTCTTCCACCCGAAGAGCTTGATAAGGAAGACCGAACGCCACAGCAACCAGGCCGGAAGCCCAGAGAATCTCACCCCCGCGATCTCGCCGACCCCATCGCCGGCCCCCAGGGAGACCAGGTCTCCGCGATGGCGATAGACGAAGGGCTCTTTGGCTTGTCCCTGC
>JBGPUH010000401.1:0-2348 GCA_041491025.1 Methylomirabilis sp. (SeqCode) | reverse complement strand
TGCTGGAAGCAGGTGTCCACTTCGGACATCAAACGAAGCGCTGGAACCCAAAGATGAAGAAGTATCTCTTCGGGGAACGGAACGGCATCTACATTATTGACCTCCAAAAAACCTTGAAGAAATTTCAGGAAGCTGCTGAATTCATTACGCAAATAGCAGCAGATGGTCTACCGATCGTATTCGTCGGAACGAAGAAGCAGGCTGCCCCCGTCATCGAGGAAGAGGCGAGACGCTGTGAGCAATTCTTTGTGAGCCACCGCTGGCTTGGGGGAACCCTCACGAATTTCCAGACTATCCGCAAGAGCGTGAACCGGCTTCGCCAGATAGAAGAGGTCGAGGCGAAGGGCGAACTCGAGCGACTCACGAAAAAGGAAGGCATGAAGCTCCGGCGGGAAAGAGAGAAGCTTGAGCGCGCACTGCAGGGGATCAAGGGCATGGACCGATTGCCCGGCGCGATCTTCGTGATCGACACCAAGAAGGAGCGGATCGCTGTCCGTGAGGCCAGGCGGCTCGGGATTCCACTGATAGCGGTCGTGGACACGAACTGTGATCCCGAGGAGGTCGATTATCCGATCCCTGGCAATGATGACGCCATTCGAGCCATTCGACTCATGGCCTCACGAATGGCCGACGCCATCATGGAGGGGCGCGCGATGCGGCTCAAGGCCGCCGAGGACTCGGCCGCTGCTGAGGCCGGCGTTGCTCCCTCCGCAGAAGAGGGGGAGGGTTCGGTCGAACCGCCACTGGAGCTCCTGCAGCAGGCCTGACGAGCGACATACACAAAGAAACAAAAACAGGGGAAGAGGACAAAGATGTCAGTGACGATTCCAGCGACGTTGGTAAGAGACTTGCGCGAAAGGACGGGAGTAGGTTTCATGGAATGCAAGGTTGCTCTGGCCGAGGCAGGTGGGGATATGGAGAGGGCCATCACAGTGCTTCGCGAGAAGGGACTGGCCTCGGCTTCCAAGAAGATGGGGCGGATTGCTTCCGAGGGCCTGATCGTCTCCTATATTCATGCCGGTGGGAAAATCGGGGTGCTCTTGGAGCTGAACTGCGAGACGGACTTCGTCGCCAGGACCGACGAGTTCACGTCGCTCGCCAAGGATGTGGCGATGCAGGTGGCGGCCGCGAACCCTTCGTATGTCCGACGGGAGGATGTGCCGGAAGCACTCCTGGAGAAAGAGCGGGCGATTCTCCTGGCTCAGGTGAGCACGTCCGGCAAGCCCGAGAAAGTGATCGAACGGATCGTCCAGGGGCGGCTGGAAAAATTCTTCAGTGAGGTGTGCCTCCTGGAGCAGCCCTTCATCAAAGCTCCCGAGATCAAGATCGAGGACCGGATCAAGGAAGTCATCGCGAAGGTCGGAGAGAACGTTGTCCTTCGGCGCTTCTCCCGGTATCAGCTCGGCGAGGGGCTGGAGCGGCCAGCCCCCCCTGGATAGCACCTGACCTCTGGCCGGGGCGGGAACGAGGGCGACACCATGGGCGGCATGAAGTACAAGCGGATCATGCTCAAGATCAGCGGCGAGGCCCTCGCCGGGGAGCAGGGGTTCGGGATCAGCACCGGTATGTTGAGCTTCCTTGCCACCGAAATCCGGGAGGTTCACGCCCTGGGGTTGCAGATCGCTGTGGTGGTGGGGGGAGGCAACATCTTCCGGGGGATTGCCGCCGGCGATGCAGGAATGGATCGTTCCGCGGCTGACTACATCGGGATGCTGGCCACTGTTATCAACGGCCTCGCCCTGCAGGACGCGCTGGAGCGCATGGGAATCGACACACGGGTACAGACCGCCATCGAGATGCGAGAGGTGGCCGAGCCCTTCATCCGGCGCCGGGCCATCCGACACCTGGAAAAGGGGCGGATCGTGATCTTCGTCGGGGGGACCGGCAACCCGTACTTCAGCACCGATACCGCCGCGGCGCTGCGAGCGATGGAAGTCAACGCCGAGGTGCTGTTCAAAGCCACCAAGGTGGATGGGGTGTACACCGCTGATCCGCTGCGGGATCCCAGCGCCAAGAAGTTTGACGAGCTCTCCTACATCGAAGTGTTGACTCGCCAGTTGAAGGTGATGGACTCCACGGCTATCTCGCTCTGCATGGACAACCTGTTCCCCATTGTGGTCTTCAACCTGCGTGAGCCGGGGATCCTTCGCCAGCTCGTCTTTGGCGAAAAGGTCGGCACCATCGTCCGCGGGAGCTGAGCCGTGCTCAAGGAGATCCAGGCCAGGTGCGACAAGGAGATGCGGAAGGCCATCGAGGCGACCCTCAAGGGATTTAACGGCGTCCGCACCGGACGGGCTTCCTTGACGCTGCTCGATGGTCTCATGGTCGAGGCCTACGGCTCCGCCGTT
>JBGPUH010000400.1:0-2359 GCA_041491025.1 Methylomirabilis sp. (SeqCode) | reverse complement strand
CTGGGCGAAGATCCCGGAGACATACCGGATGATGGGGTCGCTGGAGTTCACGAAGTTCCTCCTCGACAAGGCGAAAGTGGCGGTCTCCCCCGGGATCGGGTTCGGACAGTACGGGGATGAGTATGTGCGGTTTGCCCTGGTCGAAAACGAGCATCGGACCCGACAGGCCATCCATGGGATCAAGCGGGTCCTCTGAGAGGGAGATCGAAATGATGTGGAAGAGCAAAAAAGTGGGCGTTCTATTAGCGATTGCCGCCTTATCATTCGCTGCAGTGACACCAGGTCTCACTGGAGAGGCGTTCGCCCAGGGAAAGGTCGTCACCGCCAACCTGGATGAGATTCTCAAGAGCAATCCTCTGGCTGCTGGGCAGCCGGCCAAGGCCACCACTGTGACCCGGGTCCCTGGAGCCGAGCTGCAGGTGATCCAGATGAACAAGATCAAGCTTCACTCGCACAGCCAGGAGGATCACATCGTGTTCGTCGTTCGGGGCAAGGGGACTGTCCGTCTGGATCAAGAGACCCGAGACGTGAGGCCCGGCGACATCTTCATGCTCCCCAAGGACGTGCCCCACGGTTTCTCGAAGTCCGAAGATGAGAACCTGATCCTGCTTGTTATCGGCACCCCCGGCTGGAAACCGCTCGAGGACACGAAGTTCTATGAGTAGCATCGTGGGGGCAGGGCTTGCCCTGTCCGATCAAGCATTCCAAGGTAGGGGCGCTGCTTGCGGCGCCCTTATATTGCGGGGCGGTTGCTCTTGATGAAGAATGGGAAGGTCGGGATGACGACCATGGTTGAGCTGCGGCTGGACAAGTTCCGGGAGGAGTGCGGGGTGGTGGGGATCTACGGCCATCCTGAGGCGGCCAACCTGGCCTACCTGTCGCTGTATGCGTTGCAGCACAGGGGCCAGGAAAGCGCCGGCATTGTCGCCTCGGACGGCAAGACCCTCCATCTCGAAAAAGCCATGGGCCTGGTCGCCGATGTCTTCTCCGAGGCCAGGCTTCGTCGCCTGAAAGGTTCTTTCGCCATCGGGCATGTCCGGTACTCCACGACCGGCACCTCACAGCTCAAGAACGCCCAGCCCTTCATGGCTGGCTACCTGCGCGGTCAGATCGCCCTCGCCCACAACGGCAACCTCACCAATGCCGAGAAGATTCGTCACGATCTCGAGGCGCAAGGCTCCATCTTCAGTTCCACAACCGACACTGAGGTGATCGTTCACCTCATTGCACGGTCCCGTGAGCTGAACCTGCTGGAGGCCTCGGTCGATGCGCTCAGCCAGGTTCGCGGGGCGTATTCCCTGGTCATCATGAACGAAACCGAGTTGCTGGGAATCCGCGACCCTTACGGCTTTCGCCCCCTCTCTCTGGGCAAGCTCGGGGATACCTGGGTGCTGGCGTCAGAGAGTTGCGCCTTCGATCTGATCGAGGCGACATTTGTCCGGGACCTGGAGCCAGGTGAATTCCTCCTGATCAACGAGCGTGGTCTCCACAGCTTTCATCCCCTCCCGCCCGCGCCGAAGTCCCAGTGCATCTTCGAGTATGTCTACTTCTCCAGGCCTGACAGCCTTCTGTTCGGCCGCTCAGTTGCGGCTGTCCGAAAGGAGCTGGGTCGGCAGTTGGCTCGGGAGCATCCGGTCGAAGCCGACGTGGTGATTCCAGTGCCCGATTCTGGGGTGCCGGCGGCCCTCGGTTTTGCGCAGGAGGCGGGCCTGCCATTCGAGCACGGGCTGATCCGGAATCACTACGTCGGACGGACCTTCATCGAGCCCAAGCAGGCGATCCGGCATTTCGGCGTCAAGATAAAACTCAACGCGGTTCGGGAGGTTCTGGAAGGAAAGCGGGTGGTGGTCGTGGACGACTCCATCGTCCGAGGCACTACCAGCCGAAAGATCGTGTCGATGCTCCGCGTGGCTGGGGCACGGGAAGTCCATGTGCGGATCAGCTCACCTCCGACGATTTCACCCTGCTATTACGGGATCGACACCCCAACCCGCAAGGAGCTGATCGCCTCCACGCACGAGGTGGAGGAGATACGACGGTACCTGCGCGCAGACAGCGTGGGGTATTTGAGTCTGAAGGGGCTGCACGAGGCCGCCAGCAAGGAGCCCCAGGTTGGAATGGGTTTTTGCGACGCCTGCTTCACGGGTCGCTACCCCGTTCCCTTCACCGAAGAGGACCACCACCAGCTCCGTCTCTTCAATGTGTAGGGAGGGCATCCCTTGCCTGACTCCAAGGATCCGGATGAGCGGGCCAAGCGCCTCGCCAGACTTATCGTCTCCGACATCATCATTTACAATCAGGACAAGATCGTGGAGGGGATCAAAGAGGATACCGTGTTTGACCTGTTGAAAGAGGATAT
>JBGPUH010000399.1:0-2360 GCA_041491025.1 Methylomirabilis sp. (SeqCode) | reverse complement strand
CCTCTTCATCACCGCCCGATTGGGCGAGGCACTCGGGGCCGAGAAGGGTCAAAAGAACTACAACCTGATCGTGCCGATCGTGGTCGGAAACCAGCGGATGGGCTACGCCCTGATCACCATGGTGCTGGATGATTTCGCCCATATCTCTCGATTTAACTTCATCAAGCGGCTGATCGCGACCGTGCTGGTCTTCGGCCTCGGGATCGTTGCCTCGCTCATCCTTTCCTGGAAGTACACCAAGCCGATTGACCAGGTGGTCCAGGCGGCGCGGCGCGTGGCCCAGGGCGATCTTCGGGAGACCTTGCCGGTGGAGCGCCGAGATGAGATCGGCCAGCTCACCAAGAGCTTCAACGACATGGTGGCCAAGCTTCGCGCGAACAAGGAGTTGGAGAACCGTCTCCATCGGGCGGAGCACCTTTCCAGCATCGGCCAATTGGCCTCGGGGATCGCGCATGAGATCCGCAATCCATTGAACTTCATCAACCTGAGCATCGATCATCTGCAGAGTCGATTTGCGCCTGCCGATGCACGCTCGAAGGACGAGTTCACCTACCTGGTCTCCGGCGTCAAAGCCGAGATCCATCGTCTGGACACTATGATCACCAATTTCCTGACCTACGGCAAGCCGCTCAAGCTCCAGCCGCGCCCGTGTGATCTGCCGCCGCTGTTAGACGATGTGACCAGGATGGCCGGCGGCAAGGCAAAGGAACAGGGGATCGAGATCGAGCGTGGCTATCCGGCCGAGTTGCCGAGGGTGTTGGTGGACGGGGAGCAGATCAAGACCTGCTTCGTGAATGTCCTGGTGAACGCCTTTCAGGCCATGCCTCAGGGGGGAAAGCTTTCGATCGCCGCTCAGTTGGTGAATGGGGCCGACCCATCGAGCTCAGCCCCTCTTCCCGGGGACGGACGGTGGGTCGAGGTCAGTTTCCGCGACACCGGGTGCGGGATCGCCTCCGAGGACCTCCCGAAAGTCTTTGAGCCGTACTTCACGACGAAGGAGGTCGGGATCGGCTTGGGGTTGGCCCTGACGAAGAAAATTGTGGAGGAGCATGGCGGGTTGATCGGGCTGGACAGTACCCGCGAACAGGGAACGACCGTCAGGATCCGGCTGCCGGTGGGAGGGCAGGCCTGATGCCGAGGGGCAGGGTCCTGGTGGTTGATGACGAGGGACCGCAGCGGGAGATCCTGCGGACCATCCTGTCGGCCGAGGGCTACTCGGTCGAGACGGCGCCCGGAGGCGGAGAGGCCGTGAGGCGATGCCAGGAGAAGCCATTCGACCTGGTCTTGACCGATCTTCGGATGCCTGGGACCGATGGCCTTTCACTCGTGGAGCGGTTGACGCGGGACGACCCGCCCACCCTGGTCATCTTGATGACCGCATACGGCTCCCTGGATTCGGCGGAGCAGGCGCTGAAGCGGGGAGCATTCGACTACCTGACCAAACCGATCGAGCGGGAAGAGCTTCTGCTCACCATCAAGCGGGCCTTCGAACGGATCCAGTTGAGCGAGGAGAACCGGCTCCTGCGACAGCAACTGGAGGAGCGCTTCCGCATCGAAGGGATCGTGGGCAGCCACTTCCGGATGCAGGAGGTCTTCGAAAAGATCCACAAGGTCTCCGGGAGCAACTCCACCGTCCTGGTGATCGGCGAGAGTGGGACGGGGAAGGAGATGGTTGCCAGAACCATCCATCGACAGAGCCAACGCAGGGATCGCCCCTTCATCGCGGTGAACTGTGCGGCGATTCCAGAAAGTCTGCTTGAGAGCGAGATCTTTGGCCATGAACGAGGCGCATTCACGGGGGCTGTGGAGCGAAGAGCCGGCTGCTTTGAGTTAGCGGACGGAGGGACGATCTTCCTCGATGAAGTGGCAGAGATGCAGGTATCGACCCAGGCAAAATTCCTGCGAATTCTCCAGGGCGGAACGTTCAGAAGGCTGGGCGGGAAGAACGAGATCGATGTTGACGTGCGAGTCATCGCGGCCACCAACAAGGATCCCGCCGACGCGGTCAAAGAGGGGTTATTGAGGGAGGACCTGTTTTATCGATTGAACGTGGTGTCCATCGTGATCCCGCCGCTGCGGGAGCGAAGCACCGACATCCCACAGCTCGTCGAGCATTTCATCAAGAAACACGCCGAGAGCACACGAACGCCAATTCGCGGGATCACCAATGAGGCGATGCGGCTCCTGATGAACTATCACTGGCCAGGCAACGTTCGACAACTTGAGGCGGTGGTGGAGCGGGCAATGCTCCTTTCCGAGGGGCCTGAGATCGAGCATTACGACCTTCCGATCGAAGTGCGATTCTTCGCCCTTCCCGCCCAACTCGTCCCTGTGAGCGCGCCTGGCGGCACGTTCGGGAT
>JBGPUH010000398.1:0-2365 GCA_041491025.1 Methylomirabilis sp. (SeqCode) | reverse complement strand
GGCAGAGAGCGGCCACATCTCTCGCGGCGGCTCTGAGGTGAACCTGTCCGAATGAACGCCCGAAACGCGGCGCGACGAGAGCGGCCCCTAGAGTGAGGATGAAGAGGACGGCAACGAGTTCGAGTAACGTAAAACCGCGCGGGGTACGTGGTGCGATCCATATCCGGGAATGCGATGTTCCGCGTACCTCGCACTTCGCACTCCGCACTTCGCACAGTTCCACCTTACTGGTCAATCCGCTCCCCCGTCCGCTTGATATTCCTCCAGCTTACAATGTCCTGATTCTCTCCATCTCCCCCGGCGACGCCGTCAGCGCCGTAGGACATGATGTCGTAATCCCCGTGCTCTCCTGGAGACTTGTAGAGATAGGGGTGGCCCCACGGATCCAAAGGGATCTCCTCTTTCTTCAGATAGGACCCGTCCCAGTTCTGGATCGCCCCGGGATTGACAAGGAGTGCCCTCAGCCCCTCGTCACCGGTCGGATACCGACCGACATCGAGCCGAAAGTTGTCCAGTGCCGCGCCGAACAGCTCGATCTGGGCCTGCGCGGCCGCCTGCTTTCCCTTCCCCACCCTGCCAAAGAGCTTGGGGCCGACGAGAGCAGCCAGCAACCCAATGATGATGATGACGACAAGCAGCTCGATCAGAGTAAATCCCGACTCACGTCGGTATTTCCGGTCGCCAGTTTCGGGTTTTGGGTTGCGGGTTTCGGGTTGAACACCCTGAGAGGTTCTCCTCTCTTTAGGAACTCGAAACTCGAAACTCGAAACTCGAAACGTCATACCGGCAGCTCATTGATACTGAAGATGGCCAACAGCATCGAGAGCACGATAAACCCGACGATCGCTCCGAGCAAGAGGATCAGGACCGGCTCCAGCAATGAGGTCAGGCGCTTGACGGTCCGCCGTACACGCTCATCATAGGTATCCGCCACCTTGATCAGCATCTCTTCCAGCTTCCCGGTCTCCTCCCCCACCTTCGTCATATGGACGGAGAAGGAGGGGAAGGCGCCGGTTGCGCGCAGCGGGCCGCTGATTCCCTCGCCCCGCTTGACCCCCTCCTGCACCCGAGACAGAGCCGCCGCAATGACCCTGTTGGTGACGGTCTCCTTGACGATGGAGGCTGCAGCCAGCACGGGCACGCCGCTATGGAGAAGCGTCCCAAAGGTCCGGGCGAAACGGGAGACCTCGATCTCCCGAACCAAGCCGCCCAGCAAGGGCAGTTCAAGCTTCCACTGGTCCCACTGAAGCCTCCCCTGCTCCGTCTGAAGATAGGCTCGAAGGGCGATCAAGCCCACGACGATCACCCCCAAGAATACCCACCAGTAGGTGGTCGTGAAGGTGCTGACAGCAAGCAGGATCCTTGTTGGCAACGGCATGAGTTGCTTGGTGTCGGCAAAGATCTGGGCAAAACGTGGGATCACGAAGTTCATCATGACCACGACAGCGGCGCCGCCCACAAGGACCAACAGGAGCGGATAGATCAGGGCTGAGGTCACCTCGTCTCGGACCGCCTTCGACCGCTCCAGGAACCCCGACAGGCGCGCCAGGATCGCTTCCAGCACCCCGCCCGCCTCTCCGGCCTTGACCATGTTGACGTAGAGTCTGGAGAAGAGCCGCGGATGTTTGGCCAGGCTATCGGCGAACGAACTTCCGGCCTGGATGTCGGCCAGGATACCGCGTAAGATCGACCGGAACCGCGGGTTGTCGGCCAGGTCCAGCAGGATCGCCAGGCTACGGTCGAGCTCCATCCCGGCCTCAAGCAGCGTGGCGAGTTGCTGAGTGAAGGCCAGGACATCCTGCGCAGAAGGCCCCCTGGCAAAGCGGGTCGGAAGGCGAACGAGGCCCGGTCGCTCCGCGGCCTCTACGGCAAACTGCCCGATCTTGACCGGGTAGTAACCGTTGTCTCGAAGCCACGTCACCACCGCCCGTTCGTTGGCGGCCTCCATGCTCCCACGGACGATCTTGGCGGTGCTGTCAGTCGCGGTGTATTGGAATGTGCCCATAGACGGCTTTTTCCTTTATTGACACCTACTTTCGCGCCTAGGTTTAGGACTATAGCAATTATTCATGCACTGTCAACAGAAATGGAGCCGCTAGTGTAGTGCGTCTAACGCTTCTTTACATTCATTTCGGAGCCGTCATTCCCGCGAAAGCGGGAATCTAGCTCAGAAAGACTGGATTCCGGGTCAAGCCCGGAATGACAATCAAAAGAAAGGAACTTCTGACGCACTTCACTAGATGACAGCCAAGAGGCACAAAAAAAGCAGATAGGAGACACCTATCTGCCGAGTTGAGACCCCGCCTGTCAGGGAATGGCCCTACTTATCCTTCTTCTTTCGAGACCCGAAGCAGGTCCTCCAGGG
>JBGPUH010000397.1:0-2370 GCA_041491025.1 Methylomirabilis sp. (SeqCode) | reverse complement strand
CGGGGTCACCGAACCCTTTGAGATCGCCTGTCCCGAACGGGGGACGGCCCGCTGGGTGGACAGTCGCAACTGGGTCTACGACTTCGAGCGCGATCTTCCGGCCGGGGTCCGCTGTACGTTCCGGGCTCGCCCCGGACTGACGAGCCTGACCGGGAGAAGGGTCGTCGGCCAGGAGGAGTACGCCTTTTCCACAGGAGCGCAGACAACATCGCTTCTCCTGCATCTCCCGCACGTCTAAGGCCCGTCAGCGGTGGGAGAAAACCCTTGCCTTCACTGATGGACCACACGTAGAATCTCCGCGCCGATTCTTCGGATGCCCTCTCGTCCTTGGCGAGGGCAAGAGCATGGAGGTCCAGAAATATGAAAGCCGTCACTTTCCAGGGGCCCGGACGGATCCGCGTTGATTCGATCCCCGAGCCATCGATCAAGGAGCCGGGTGACGCCATCGTTCGCGTGACGATGAGCGCGATTTGCGGATCCGATCTGCACCTCTATCGGGGTCGCATGGAAGGTGTGGAGCCGGGCATTGTTGTCGGCCATGAATATGTGGGTGTTGTGGAAGAGGTCGGGAAGAGTGTGCGCGATCTCCGACCCGATGATCGGGTGGTCGGGTCGTTTCACACGGCCTGCGGGTATTGCTGGTTCTGCCGTCGAGGCCTGTTCTCCCAATGCCAGCACGGAGCGCTCTTCGGCTTCGGCCGACGGTTCGGTGATCTGCCCGGCACGCAGGCCGAGTACGCGCGCGTGCCGCACGCTGATTTTACCCTGCATAAGGTGCCTGCCGACATCAGCGATGAGCGGGCGGTCTTCATCGGCGACATCCTGGCGACAGCATACTTCGCGGTGCACCGCGCGGAGGTTCGCGTAGGGGATGTGGTGGGCGTCATCGGCTGCGGGCCCGTTGGCCTGCTTGTGGTGATGTGTGCCCAGGCGAGCGGCGCGTCTCGCGTGATCGCTGTGGACGTGCTAGACTCCCGTTTGGAGGCGGCCCGCCGATTGGGAGCCGTCACAGTAAACGGACGAGCCCAGGATCCCGTGCGCGCGATCAGGGACCTTACCAGTAGGCGCGGCGCGGACGCCATGATCGAGGCAGTAGGGAGCGCGGAAAGCTTGCGGCTTGCATGCCAAGCCGTGCGCGGGTTCGGGACGGTCTCGGCCGCCGGTGTCTACGTGGAGGAATCACTTCCGTTCCCCGCCGCGCGCGCGTTCGCCCGGGACCTGACCGTGCGGCTCGGCATGGCGAACGTCCCCGCGCAGTTTGAGGCCGTCACGGAGCTTGTACGCCATGGTCGAATCGACCCAGCCATTCTCGTCAGTCACACGTTGAGCCTGGGTGAAGCCGCTGAGGGCTACCGCCTGTTCGACGCCGGGGAGGCGCTGAAGGTGCTGTTGAAGCCGTGACGAAGCTATTATGGCAACCGCATCATCGAGTAGTAGTCCCGAATCGCTTGTCGTCAACCATGTCCACGAGGTGTCCAGAGGAAAGGAGGAGAAGATCATGAATCGCTCGACGCGAGCAATCGGTCTGAAGCAGGGGTTGGCCTTCGTGATGCTCACGGCCGTGCTATCGCTTGGGGTGTCACTGCCAGCCTGGGCGCAGGCAGTGCCTGGCGCTCCCGCCCACCTGAGAATCGGCATCGTCTCCTTCCTGTCCGGAGCAGCGGCCGGGCCCTTTGGTGTGCCCTCCCGCAACGCCGCCGAGGTGCTGATCGAGCAGATCAACGCCGGTAAGGCGCAAGCTCCTTACACCAAGCCTGGAATCGGGGGCGTCCCCATCCAGGCCGTCTACATCGACGAGGCCGGCGGAGCCGACAAGCAGGTGGCCGAGCTGCGGCGGCTGGTGTTGGACGAGAAGGTGGACCTGGTCATCGGCTACATCTCCAGCGCCGACTGTCTGGCCGTGGCCCCGGTAGCCGAGGAGTTGAAGAAACTGACGGTGCTCTTCGACTGCGGGACCAACCGGATCTTCGAGGAAAGAAGCTACAAATACGTCTTCCGCACCAAGGGTCACCAGATCATCGATAACGTCGGCGCGGCGCGGTACGTGCTCAAGGTGAAGCCGGATCTGAAGACCATCGCGGGTATCAATCAGAACTACGCGTGGGGCCAGGACTCCTGGGCGACCTTCCGTGATTCGACGTTGAAGCTCAAGGGGGATGTCAAGGTCGTTGCCGAACACTTCCCCAAGCTGTTGGCGGGGGAGTATTCGGCAGAGATTTCGGCCCTGCAGGCGGCCAAGCCCGGTGTCATCCATTCAAGCTTCTGGGGCGGCGATCTGGAGGGATTGCTCATTCAGTCTTGGCCGCGTGGCCTTCCAAGTCAAAGTCTGATGCTGTTGACCACTGCCGACACCATCTTGCCTCGCCTGGG
>JBGPUH010000396.1:0-2387 GCA_041491025.1 Methylomirabilis sp. (SeqCode) | reverse complement strand
GGCGAGACCGTCGCGGAGATCACCGGTTTCGCCAGGGCGATGCGGGAGAAGGTCTCCCCGGTGAAGGTGCGCGGGCAGGTTGAGGCCTCGATCTCCGGCACGGACCGCGAGGCGCTGGTCGATACCTGCGGCACCGGGGGCGATGCCAGCAACACCTTTAACATCTCGACGGCCACCGCGTTCGTGGTTGCCGGAGCGGGAATCCCTGTGGCCAAGCACGGCAATCGTTCAGTGTCGAGTCTGTGCGGGAGCGCCGATGTCCTGGAAGCGCTGGGCGTCAGCCTGGAGCTGACGCCTGAACAGGTGGGAAATTGCATCGACAAGATCGGGATCGGTTTCCTGTATGCGCCGCTGCTTCACAAGGCCATGAAGTACGTCATGACGGCCCGCCGGGAAATACGAATCCGGACAGTCTTCAACATCCTTGGCCCCCTCACCAACCCCGCGGGGGCGTCGGCCCAGGTGGTGGGTGTCTATCAGGAAAGACTCACCGAGGTTCTGGCAAAGGTGTTGAACGAGCTGGGGTCGAAGCGGGCCTTTGTCGTTCATGGCCTTGACGGGCTTGATGAGGTCTCTCCATCGGGACAAAGCAAGATCTCGGAGGTCAAGGGTGGTCATGTTCACACCTACATGGTGTCCCCGGAGGATTTTGGCCTGAAGCGGTCACCTCTGAGCGATCTTCAGGGCGGCAACGCCGCGGAGAATGCCCAGATCATCAAGAGGATTTTGAGCGGAGAGGAGGGGCCGAGGCGCGACGTGGTCTTGATGAACGCCTCACTTGCCATTGTCGCAGGCGGCAAGGCCAACGACTTCCATGAGGGGGTCACGCTGGCTGCCCGCTCGATCGACAGCGGTGCCGCCATGGAGAAGCTTCGGAGATTGGTGGACTTCAGCCGGCAACACAGCCAGCATTGAGTGTCAGCGGTGTTTCTTCCGAACATTCTAAGCCACAAACGGCAGGAGGTGGCTGAACGAGAGTCAGCAGTCCCCCTCGCGGACCTCAGATCGAGGGCGCTGGATCTGCCGCCCCCTCGCGATTTCACGGAGGCTGTCGCGCGGGTTCGGAGAGGGACGAAGAGGGTCTCGCCGCTCAGGGCCATTGCTGAGATCAAACGGGCATCCCCTTCCCTGGGGGCAATCCGTGACCCGCTCGATCCGGCCGAAATCGCGGCCGCCTACCGGGCGGCGGGGGCCTCCGCGATCTCGGTCCTGACGGACAGCCGCTTCTTCAGGGGGACTCTTGAGGATCTGGAGGCGGCCAGGGGTGCCGTCGATCTTCCGGTCTTGAGAAAAGATTTCATCCTTACACCCTATCAGATATACGAGAGCCGTGCGCACTTGGCAGATGCGATTCTGCTCATTGCTGCCGCGCTCGATCCGTCGCAACTGTTGGATTTGTATTCGCTGGCCAAATCGCTCTCGCTCCACACGCTGATGGAGGTCCACACCCTGGAGGAGTTGGAGACTGCGCACAAAGCGGGGGCCGCCCTCATCGGGATCAACAATCGCGACCTTGCCACATTTGAGACCCGACTAGAGACCACGTTTACCCTGCTTCCGCACGTTCCACAGGAGGCGGTGGTGGTCAGTGAAAGTGGGATCGGGTGGCCGGAGGATGTGCGGCGCTTGGCAGCGGCGGGAGTCGATGCGATCCTGGTCGGGGAAGTCCTGCTCAAAAGTCCAGATCCAGGGGAAAAGCTGAGGGAGCTGTTGGCGGGATCGGCCGGATGATACGCGTCAAGATCTGCGGGATCACGTCGCGCGAAGACGCCTGGGCGGCGGTGGAGGCCGGGGCCGATGCGCTCGGATTCATCTTCGTGAAAGAGACCCCAAGGCATATCGAGCCGGAGGCGGCCGCTGCCATCGCGGCAGAGTTGCCCCCATTCGTCGTTACCGTGGGGGTGTTCATCGACCGGGCAGCCGAGGAGATTGAAAGGGTCGCCGCCTCGTGTGGCCTGTCCATTGCGCAACTTCACGGAAGCGAGTCCCCAGAGCAGTGCGCGCGGCTTCGGCTCCCCTTCATCAAGGGGATTCGAATACAAGGTGAGGAGGACCTGGCAGCGCTCCACAAATATAAAAAGGCCAGAGCCTTCTTGCTGGACACCTATGCCGGTGACCGGCCGGGTGGGACGGGAAAGACCTTCCCCTGGGAGATCGCGGCCAAGGCTGCTCGGGAGGCCAGGATTATCCTCTCCGGCGGGCTGACAGCCGACAATGTTGCCGAGGCGATCGTGCAGGTCAGGCCCTATGCTGTCGATGTCTGCAGCGGGGTCGAGGCCTCCCCGGGCCGGAAAGATCATCGAAAGGTGAGGGAGTTCATTGACCGGGCCAAAAAAGCCGCAGCGCGCTGAGTCCACACGCAGAGACGCAGTTCCCGATGCCAGCGG
>JBGPUH010000395.1:0-2390 GCA_041491025.1 Methylomirabilis sp. (SeqCode) | reverse complement strand
ATCGCCGACCTGGCGGTGGCGACTGGGGCGGGTCAGATCAAGTCCGGCTCCCTCAGCCGGACCGACCGGACCTGCAAGTATAATCAACTGCTCCGAATCGAGGAGGAATTGGGTTCCCACGCGGCGATGGCAGCGCCTTATGTCCAGAAGCGCTGAGCGCGTTGGCCACGGAGCCTGCATCATGGAGCGGAAGACCAAGATCGTGTGCACGATCGGCCCCGCCAGCAGCAAGCCCGACGTCATCGGGCGCCTGATCGACGCGGGAATGGACGTCGCCCGCCTGAACTTCTCGCACGGAACCTGGGAAGAGCACAGCGAAGCGATTCGGACGGTGAGGGCGCTTTCCGCCAAGAAAGGCCGCCCCGTGGCGATCCTGCAAGATCTCCAGGGCCCGAAGGTCCGCCTGGGCCTGTTGAGGGGGGGCTCAGCGACCATCTACTCCGGCGATCAGTTCACATTGACAACGCGGGAGGTGGAGGGCACGGAAAAGATCGCGTCTGTCACCTATGACCGGCTCGCGACCGAGGTCAAGGCCGGGGATCAGATCCTCATCGACGACGGCCTGATCCATCTCGAAGTCCTCAGGACCGATGGCGTGCATGTCGTGTGCAGCGTGTTGCAGGGCGGTGTCCTGATGAACCACAAGGGGCTGAACCTCCCTGGCGTGGCGATCAGTGTTCCCGCCGTGACGGAGAAGGACCTCACCGACCTGGACTTCGGGATCGAGCAGGGGGTCGATTATATCGCGCTGTCGTTCGTTCGGACCAGCAAGGATATCTCGAAGGTCAAAGAGCTTCTGCGAAGGCGAAAGGTTGACATCCCGATCATCGCCAAGCTCGAACGGCCAAAGGCGGTCCGCAATCTCGACGCGATTCTCGAGGTCGCTGACGGCGTGATGATCGCCAGGGGCGATCTTGGTGTAGAGATGCCGCTCGAAGAGGTGCCTCTCATCCAGAAGCAGATCATCCGGCAGGCCAACCTTCACGGGGCGATCGTCATTACGGCCACGCAGATGCTCGACTCGATGATCGAACACCCGCGCCCGACCCGGGCAGAGGTCTCTGACGTGGCCAACGCGATCTTTGATGGAACCGACGCAGTCATGCTGTCAGGCGAGACCGCCTCAGGGGCCTATCCGATCGAGGCGGTTCGGGTCATGGCGAAGGTGGCCGTCGAGGCGGAGGGTGGCCTCCCGCCACGAGCGCCGCTCCCCCACGAACCCGGGCGCGCGCAGACGTTCCCCGATGCCATTAGCGAAGCGGCCTGTCGCGCGGCAGTGGACACCAAAGCGCGAGCGATCGTCGCCTTCACGCAAACCGGCTCGACCGCGCGACTGATCTCCCGCTTCAGGCCCGCCACGTCCGTGATCGCCTTCACGCCCAACGAACACGTCCGCAACCGCCTCTGCCTGTATTGGGGAGTGATCCCGAAGATCATGGCCCCCACCGAACATGTGGACGAGATGATCCAAAAGATCGATGACGCGCTCCTTGCTGATGGGACCGCCGCAAAAGGCGACGTCCTGGTCATCGTGTCCGGCGCTCCCATCGGTGTCAAAGGCCGGACCAACCTGTTGACCCTGCATCGTGTGGGCGAGCCGTAGCGGGAGCTGAGTGGCGGGGAACAATGATTGCCAGGGCAGCGCTGGCGCTTGGTATCAGCGATCACCCTCGACGGGAGGCGTGGAGAGAATGGAGGTGGGACGATGAGGCATCTTCGGTGTCGCCTCTTGATTCTCGAATCGGTCCTTCTTCTGCTGGCAGGGTGTATCTCGTACGGGAGGGAGTTTCCCACACCTACCCCGGAAGCGATCCAAGACGGCGTGACCACGCGGGCCGAACTGCTCAAGCTCTTCGGCTCGCCGACACAGGTGGGGCTAGAGGACGGAGACCAAACCTGGACCTGGATTCATGTCAGGGCCGGTTCCGGCCAGACCCTCTCCAAGCAGCTTCATGTCAGGTTTCATGAGCGAGGTGTGGTGAAGTCGTACTCGTATGCCTCGAGCCTTCCGGAAGAGATTCAACAGAAGACGAAATAGGTGCTTGGGCAGGCTCGACCCTGAGATCGCCACTGGCAACTGCGACGGTGGCACAGGTGTTGCGACTGTGACAGCAGGCGGCATTTCGACGTCAAGTCAGTGACACTCGGTAAGCGGACGGCGGATCGGCAGCGAGGAGCACAAGAAGGCCCAAGACGCGTCACGGCTGGCGGCGCATAGAGGGACGCGGCGCCCCCGCTTGGTCGGACTCTTTCTCCTGGGACTCGGACCGGACGCTCAGTCCGGAGACCTGCCGCAAGCTTTCCTCAAACTCCTTGAGCTTGATCATTTCGAGCTTGAGCTTGCTGAGCTGCTCGGCCTGCCCTTGCAGGAGCGAGGTCATCGCGCGGTT
>JBGPUH010000394.1:0-2406 GCA_041491025.1 Methylomirabilis sp. (SeqCode) | reverse complement strand
GGAGCAATCTTATCGACTTGCCAACCCCAGAGGAGAGAAAGAACGATGAACACGCCTCCATAGGCCGCATACACCCTTCCAAAGTTGGCAGGCTGTAGTGTGGGGATGATGCCATACAGGATCAGCGCCGCCGCGCCGCACAGCGCAAACCAAATCCCCTTCCCTTCGCGCAGCCAGAGCCACACCAGATACCCTCCGCCTATTTCGCACAATCCGGCAAGGACAAAGTACAGCAGAGACTTGGCGATGTTCATGCCTTTCGCCTTTCATAGATCGTTCCGTGTAAGGTTTTCCACCTCGCGCCGCACGCTGTCGATAGAGGGATGAGAACGGCAGTTACAAGAACACCCCCTGCCGTTCAACACGAACTCTCAGAGGCATAACCCATATGCCCTGCCATGCACACGGGAGTCGATTGTCATACGGTCTTCTGCGGCAGCGCGTCCGGTCGGCCGAACAGGCTCGCCAGCTCTTCGGCCCCCTTGTCGTCCACGATGGCCAGCACCTCATCCCCCACCTCAAATTGTGTGACACCGCGTGGCATGAGGATCTGCCCATGGCGGATGATGGTGGCGATCACCGAATTCGGTGGGAGCGGCAGATCTTTGATGGCCATCCCCACGGCGCGGGCGCCTTTGGGGATCTTCTCCTCCACTAAGGAGTAGCGGCCCCTGCGCAGTTTGAGCAGCGTCATCATATCACCTAGTGACATCTCTTCTTCGATCAGGCTGGCCAGGATCTGCGCCTGGTCGAGGGCGACGTCTACATGGAACTTCTGATCGAAGAGCCAGGCGGTGCGAGGGTTGTTGATCCAGGCGATGATCCGAGGCACGCTATAGCGCGTGCGGGCAAAAAAGCAGAGCGCGAGATTGTCTGCATCGCTGCCGGTGCAGGCAGCCAACACCTTGGCCCGTTGAATGCCAGCCTGCTCAAGCACCCGTGGATCGATGGCGTTGCCTTCGTAGATCACCTCGGTAGGTAACTCATGGTGAAGGCGTGTGAGGACCTCACGGCGGTGTTCGATCAGATGGACTTCGTGCTGTTGCGCCACCAGGAGGGTCGCCAAGTGCGCCGCAGTACGACCGCCTCCAGCAATCAAGACAAACATGTCATTGCTCCTGCAGTGTCTTCAGCCGATGGCGCAACGCCTCGACGCCCGCCAGAGTGGCGCTCAGATGCAGGACATCGCCCGCCGTCAGACGAGCCTCCTGGGAGGGGAGCATGGCCCGGCCCGCACGGGTAAGCGCCACGGCGAGACATTGGCCCGAGGGGAGGAGATCCTGCAGGCTCCGGTCGCTCCAGGCCTCAGGCACTACAAGTTCGTAGATTTCTACTTCGCCGTTGCCGGCCGAGAATACGCTACGGGCATCCGCGTGGTAGAGCAGTTCCTCAACGCGCTGTGCGCCCCAACTGGTTGAGCTCACTATCTGTAGGCCAAAGGCTTCGAGCAGGGGGCGCCAGTGCGGATGGTAGTTGCGTACGACGACCCGTGGCACACGGTAGACTGTCCGGGCCACGTGGGCGACTACAGCGTTGAGGGAGTCGGAATTGGTCACGGCGGCCAGGCCCTCGGCTTGCTCGATGCCGGCTCGGCGCAAGACATCCTCGGCGAGCACTTCACCTTCCACCGTGCGTCCGCGAAAGTCCGGGGGCAGGTTATCGAAGGCGGAGGCCACCTGGTCAATCACCGCCACCTGATGCCCCTTCTGAAAGAGCCGGTAGGCCAGCTCCGCTCCCACCCGGCCACACCCCACGACAACAATGTTCATGGCGAATCCTGTCCCTCCGATCTCGCTGACCGATCGTCCAATTGATATGGCACGTTCGTGATCACGATGCCGGGCTTAAAGATCAACACCATCCGCAGCATCATGGCTGCCTGACTGTGTGCCAGGTTATGCCACCAGTGGCGAGGCACAAACTGCGGCACGACAATCGTAATAGTCTCGTTGGGCTGGCGCTGAGCAGCGATTTCTTCGATATAGGCGACGAGGGGTTCTAGGAAGAGCCGGTATGGGGAGTCGAGAACGACCAGGCGGATCCCGTCTCCCCACGATTCCCACTTGCGATTCAACCGCTCGGCTTCATCAGGATCAGTGCAGATGTGGACCGCTGTGATGTCATCGGAAAGACATCTGGCATAGCGGAGTGCCGCCAGCGTGCCCCGATGGACGCCACTGACCGGCAGGATCACGCGATGGCGCGAGACGCGGGGCGGCGCGCCATACCGCTCCAGCGAGAGGTGCGCCGCCAGGTCGCGGTAATGGTAGTGGATGGCAAAGAAGATCGCCACAAGGATGGGCACCAGGAGAACCACGATCCACGCCCCATCGCGGAACTTTGTCGCCGCAAAGATCAGCATCACCACCGCCGTGCAGAACGAGCCAAATCCGTTGATGACCATCT
>JBGPUH010000393.1:0-2425 GCA_041491025.1 Methylomirabilis sp. (SeqCode) | reverse complement strand
CAGATCGTCAAGTGCTTCCGGGACGAGGACCTCCGGGCCGACCGGCAGCCGGAGTTCACCCAGATCGACATCGAGATGTCGTTTGTGGATCGGGAAGACGTCCTTTCGACGATGGAAGGCCTGGTAGCGGCGCTCTTTGAAGTGGCAGGAAAGCCCGCCCTGCAGAGGCCCTTTCCGCGACTGACATACCGCGAGGCGATCGAGCGGTTCGGCCTCGACGCGCCGGATACCCGGTTCGGGATGGAGCTTCACGACCTGACCGAGGCGTTACACGGGGTCGAGGCCAAAGCATTTGCCGAGCCGATCGCGCGGGGCGGCGTCGTGAAAGGGATGAACGCGAAGGGGGCCGGCTCGTTCTCAAGGGCTCAGATCGATGCGCTCGTTGACTACGTGAAGAGCTTCGGCGCCAAGGGCCTCGCCTGGTTCAAGGTAGGGGTGGATGGGATACAATCGCCCCTCGCCAAGTTCCTGGGGCCGATTCACCTTGAACGGCTTCAGGAGCGACTGAAGGGGGAGGAGGGGGACCTGTTGTTGCTGGTCGCCGATGACCCGAAGACGGCCGCGGAGGCGCTGGGGCGTCTTCGGGTCAAGCTGGGACACCAGCTCGAGCTGACCGATGAGACGGCTCTTGGGGTCACCTGGATTATCGACTTCCCCCTGCTCGAATACGATTCCGAGGAGGGCCGCTGGCAGGCGGTGCACCACCCCTTCACGGCCCCCCTGGACGAGGACCTCTCTCTGTTTGGCACCGATCCCGGGAAGGTCCGCGCCAAGGCCTATGATCTGGTCGTCAACGGGCAGGAGCTGGGTGGTGGGAGCATCCGGATCCACCGCCGGGACGTCCAGAGTCAGATGTTCGAAGCGCTGGGGATCGGCCCAGATGAGGCCAAGGCCAAGTTCGGGTTTCTCCTGGAGGCGCTCGAATACGGCACTCCACCCCATGGCGGGATCGCGTTCGGCTTCGACCGGATCATTGCGCTGCTCACGGGGGCAACCTCGATCCGGGACGTCATCGCCTTTCCGAAGACCCAGAGGGCGCAGGACCTGATGATGAAGGCGCCATCCCCCGTGGACCTAAAGCAGCTCAAAGAGCTGAAGATCAAACTGGATCTCGACTGAGGGGGAAACGCGTTCACAGCAGATCCAAAGGCGTTCATAGTTCAGAGAACGAATTCAATTCTGGGTTTCGGCCCTTGACTCCGAACTCTGAACCATGAACCATGAACTCCCGGTGGCGGTATTGACAGGTGCGCGGGCGGGAGATATCCTGAGATAGGATCACCTGGATGGGCGCCTTGGCAGCGATTTACAGCTCTTGAAGGAGGACGAGCAGCGTAGCGAGCAGATGACGCAAGAGGAGGTTCGGCCAGAGAAGAAGGTCTCCCTGCCAATCGGAGAGGAGATCAAGCAACTGTTCGGCCGCAAGGATGAGGTAAGGAAACTCATCGAAGAGGCCTTACGGGTCAAACTGGTGGCGCGAGATGGTCTCGTGAGCATCCAGGGCCAGGCGGACGATGTGGCTGTGGGAGAGCAGGTGGTGTCAGAACTTCTCTCCGTGCTGACACGCGGTGGAAGCGTGACTCCTCATGATGCGAAGCTGGCCCTGCGGCTCTTCATCAAGAAAGAGGAAGAAGAGTTCAAGCGGATCCAGGGCGAGCTGATTGAAGTCTCGGCGAAGAAGCGACCGGTCAGGCCAAAAGGCCCTGGTCAGCGACGGTACCTCGAAGCGATTCGACATCACGACATCGTCTTCGCCATTGGACCGGCCGGGACCGGCAAGACCTATCTGGCCATGGCGATGGCGGTTTCGGCTCTCCTGAAGCGCGAGGTGAGCCGTATCATCCTGGCCCGACCCGCCGTGGAAGCGGGCGAGAAGCTGGGTTTCCTGCCCGGCACGCTGTATGACAAGATCAATCCCTACCTTCGGCCGCTCTACGATGCCCTGTACGATATGATCGAGGCGGAGCGCGTCACCCGCCTGATCGAGATGGGCACCATCGAAGTCGCCCCCCTCGCCTTCATGCGAGGCCGGACCCTGAACGAGTCCTTCATCGTGCTGGACGAGGCCCAGAATACGACCTCAGAACAGATGAAGATGTTTTTGACGCGTCTTGGCTTCGGCTCCAAGACCGTGATCACGGGGGACATCACCCAGGTCGATCTGCCGACTGGCAGGCCATCAGGGCTGATCGAGGTGCAACGTATCTTGAAAGGGATCGAAGGGATCAAGTTCGCGTATCTCACTGAAGAGGACGTCGTGCGGCACGAGTTGGTGCAGCAGATCGTCAGGGCGTACGAGTTGTACCAAGCCTCTTCTCCAAGCGCCGAGGGGCGATAGGAGGGCGCCAGATGGCGCCCAACAGGACCGTCAACGGTCTTACCGTCACGGGGTCGGAAGTGAAAACCCGGCTGGCGGGATATTCAT
>JBGPUH010000392.1:0-2426 GCA_041491025.1 Methylomirabilis sp. (SeqCode) | reverse complement strand
GGCATCATGACGCCGGTGCCGTCGTCGGCCGGATGGAAGTACCCCGAGTAGATCCAGCATCCACAGGCGACCGTCCCCGGCTCCGCGCCGGCAAGGACGGCAAGGCCCTGGACCGTTTTCCCCTTCTCGGCCACTACCTTCCCGGTCGCGTCCTTGACGTCGTCAAGGGCAAAGCCGTTGATCTCACGGGCCACGCGCGCGGCCTCAGGGGGATCGCCGTAATCCCAGACAAGGTCGAGGATGGGCCGATCCTTGGCAGCCGTGCTACCGCGGTAGAGCATTTTGAGCGCGCGGCAGACCCGGTCCAGGATCCAGATGTCTTCCTTTGTCTCCCCGAGGGGCGTCGCGACTCGATCCCGCCACTGGATCAGACGGCCGCTGGTCACGATGCTTCCGGACTTCTCCATGGCATCAACGGCGGGCAGCAGGAAGACCTCCGTCTTGACCGTCTTGGCTTCGACGCCGGGCGCACGCCAGAAAGCGGCCGTCTCGGTCTCAAACAGGTCCATCACCACCAGCCACTCGAGGTTGCCCAGCGCCTTCCGCTCGAACCGGGCGTTCGGCCCGCAGACCGCGGGGTTCTGACCCATGGCGATCAGGCCCTTGATCTTGCCCGCGTAGAGGGCCTGGAACAGCGGGATCCAGGAGTAGTTGCCGCCGACTTTCGGAAGGTAGTGGTAGGCCCAGCCGTTCTCCTTCGTTGCCGCGTCGCCGTACCAGGCCTTCATGAGGCTCGCGAAGAACTTCGGCCCGTTGGCCCAGAAGCTGGTCGTGTCCCATTTGGCGGCGAACGCCGCGAAGTCCGGCTGGGTGTCCGTCGGGCAGCCGAGGTAGCCCGGCAGGTCCTGGAACAACAGGGCCATGTCGGTGCTTCCCTGGACGTTGGATTCGCCCCGGAGGGCATTCACGCCGCCGCCCAGGATCCCGACGTTCCCCAGGAGAAGCTGCAGGATCGCCATGGCCCTGACATTCTGGCTCCCGACGGTGTGCTGGGTCTGACCCATGGCGTAGAGGATGGTCCCGGCCTTCCCGGGCTTTCCCGTCGCGCAGAAAGTCTCGGCCACCTTGAGAAATAGATCCTTCGGCGTGCCGCAGACCCGTTCGACCATCTCCGGCGTGTACCGGGCGTAGTGGCGCTTCAGATTGGAGAAGACACACTGCGGGTGGTCAAGGCTGTCGGCAACGTCAGGAACGGCGACCTCCTTGCCCCCAGCGTTCACCTTCCGGACCTGGTATTGCCAGGTCTCCGGGCTGTAACTCTTCTTCTCAGGGTTGAACCCTGAAAAGAAACCGTCCAGCTCGGCAGGGCCCTTATACGCCGGACTGATGAGCGTCAGCGCATTGGTGTACGCCTTCACGTACTCCTGGTCGTAGAGGCGACGCCGGATCGCGTAATTGATGAGGCCTCCCAGAAAGACGATGTCGGTGCCGCTCCGGATCGGCGCATAGAGATCTGCCCTCGCTGCCGTGCGGGTCAGGCGGGGGTCCACCACGAGGAAGCGCGCTTTCCGCTCCTCCTGTGCCCGGTTGACCCAGAGCATAGAGGCAGGGTGGTTCTCTGCCGGGTTTGCGCCGATGACAAAGATCACGTCGGAATTCTTCAGGTCGATCCAGTGATTCGTCATCGCGCCGCGACCGAACGTGGGGCCGAGACCGGCCACCGTGGAGGAGTGTCAGACCCTGGCCTGGTGCTCCACGTAGACCACGCCGAGGGCCCGCATGAGCTTGGCCCCCAGGTAGCAGTCCTCGTTGTTATTGGCGGCGCCACCCAGCCAGGCGATGGCCTCCGTGCGGTTCACGGGAACGCCTTGAGCGTTCTTCTCCGTGAAGGTGGCATCGCGGGTGGTCTTGATCCGCTTGGCGATCTCGCGGACCGCCCAGTCCCACGATTTCTCTTCCCATTGGTCACTGCCGGGGGCCCGATACCGCACGGTCCGAAGGCGAAGAGGGCTGTTGGTGAGCTGAGTGATCGCAACCGACTTGGGATCCAGGCGCCCGCCATTGATCGGATGGTCCGGGTCCCCCTCGGTGTTGACCACGTGCCCCTCCCGGTCCGTGGCGATAATGACACCACACCCGACGGAACAGTACGGGCAGATCGAGCGCCCCTCCATCACCTTCTTGTGCAGTGGAAAACGGCCCGCCTGCGCCTCGGCCTCAGCACCGGTGGGAAGGAGCAGGCTCCCGGTTGCGAAACCCGCGGCTTTCAGGAAATCTCTTCGGTCGATGATCATGGCGTCCTCCCTCCTTGTTCCCAACGACCCCTTTGCTCTCCAATGGCTACGTCCACCGCCAGTCACCGACTCTCAGGGCTCCCTAGATGTCGGAGCCTGGACTCGGCCACCGGTGAGGTGGTGCCTCAAGATCCTGCTGGCTCAGCCCGCGAAATCTGCCGGGCAACGCTTAGTTTGAACCGATTGTCTCAG
>JBGPUH010000391.1:0-2435 GCA_041491025.1 Methylomirabilis sp. (SeqCode) | reverse complement strand
TGACCCATAGTGGGGACAGAGAGAAATGATAGAAGGGAGCTGACGCGACATGCCGCGCGAGGTCTCGGCAGGGGTGATCGTGTTCCGGCGAGCGCCGCAGCCGCAGTACCTGCTTCTCCATTACGAGTCCGGCCACTGGGACTTTCCCAAGGGCCACATCGAGGCGGGTGAGGAGGCGCAGGCGACGGCGAGGCGGGAGCTGAAAGAGGAGACCGGAATTTCCGAGGTCCGCTTCTTGGACGGCTATAAAGGGACGCTCCGCTACTTTTTCCGACAGAAGGGGATCGGGATCTTCAAGATCGTCATCTACTTTCTCGCGGAAACGGATCAGTCCGACGTGACCCTCTCCTCTGAACACATCGGTTTCGGGTGGCTCCCCTACGACGCTGCCCTTGCGCGGTTGACCTTCAAGAACTCCCGCGATCTCCTGGTCAAGGCCCATGAGCACCTCCAATCCTCCTCATCGGCCTAACGACCGCCCTGCTCCCCGAGCAGCTTGGAGCGGACACTCAAAAGGATCCGATCGGCAAGACGGGGCGAGAAGGTGTTGATGACGAGAAAGATCCTGGCGAGCGGGGAAAGGATCACCTCCGGACGAGGGCGCCTGGCGCAGCGCACGATGGCCCGGGCCACTTTCTCTGCCGTGTGGATCGGGCCCATTGGAGAGTGGGCTCTCTTCGAGCGGGCCGATGACGCATCGAAGAACTCGGTGGCGGTCCCGATTGGACAGACCAGGCTCACCTCGATGCCGCTTCCGTGCAGTTCCACCCGCAACGCCTCGGACAACCCGACCATGGCGAACTTGGTGGCGCAGTAGATGCTGTTGCCGGGATGGCCGCGCTTGGCAGACACCGAGGCGACGTTGATGATATGGCCGCCACCCTGTGCCCGCATCAGTGGAATCGCTGCCTGCGTGGCATGGATTGTCCCCATCATGTTGACGGACCAAAGCGTTTCAATCGCCTCGGTCGGCGTGTCCTCCAGCATGCCCAGGTAGCCGATGCCGGCGTTGTTGACCAAGATGTCGAGGCGCCCGAACGAGGAGACCGCGGTGTTCACGGCCGCTTGGACCTGCTGCCGGTCGGCGACATCGGCCTGGACCACCACCGCTTGGCCTCCCAGCGAGCGGACTGCAGCGGCAACCTCCTCCAGCTGATCGCGTCGCCGCGCCGCCAACACGAGTTTCGCCCCCTCCTTGGCGAAGGCAAGCGCCGCTGCCCTCCCGATTCCGGAAGAGGCGCCGGTGATCAGGACCACCGCTCCCTTAAGTTGCCGCGCCATGTGTCTCCCTCAGCCCGATTCTCGGTCGCCATCCCCACCTGCCCCTCATCCGTTCCTTCTCCACTAAAGCGGAGAAGGGGAAGTTGAGGAGTGAGCGATGTGGTCGGATCACCAGCAGGGCGAGCGGGTGTTACGGCTTGTAGTCCTCGCGGATCGGGTGGAAGATGTCGAGGGTGACCGCCTTTCCCTCTCCAGTGACAGCGGCGTGTTCCACTCCACCGGGGATGATGTACATATCGCCCCTCCGCACCCGTCTTGTCTCGCCGTCGATTGTCAGGTCGAATTCGCCCTCCAGGACGATTCCGGCCTGTTCATGAGGGTGGCTGTGCATCGGCACCGTGGAGCCAGACTCCAATTCCACCACCGAGAGCATGAGTGTGTGGCCCCAGGCGAGGCTCAGGTTCACCCCGGGGGCCAACTGCTTCTTGAAGGTGTCCTTCAAATCGATGAAGTGCATCCCTCTTTTCCTCCGGTGGAATGAGGTTCTCCCGGCCAAAAGTGCATACGCAGCGCTGATGCCGTTCCAACTTGTTGCCACGAATCGCCGACAGGTGTCCTGCTGAGAGCTATAGTCTTTGCTGGCCCCACCATGTTGGCGTAAATAGTTGGAACGGCACTAACGGCCACCCGCCAAGGGCGGGAACACGGCGAGGACATCCCCGTCCTTGATGGGGGCGTCGTCCTGCGCATGGATGCCATTCACGAGCACCATATTCGGGTGCTCCTTCGGGATGCCAAGCTGATCGAGTACCCTGCCGACCGTTATGCCGTCGATGAACTCCATCGTCGCCCTACGGTTCTGCGCTCCTTTCGGCAGGTACTGGGACAGCGTCGCGTAGAGCTGCACTTCGATCTTCATGTGAGCCAGGTCTCCATTGTGCTGTCATTGCGAGCGACTGAAACGAGCGCAGCAATCTCACCTACTTCTTCTCACAGCTTGCCGGCTTTGTCGATCGCCCGCAGGACGCTCCCCCATCGGACCGTAGCCGGCGCCAGGTGCTGCTGCTTCAAGGTGAAGGTGGTCCTGGTGCGGATCATGTTGTGGAGGATGCCGGAATCCTCGAACCGCCCCAGCAGCATCGCGCCAACGAGCTGATCTCCGTCGAAGACGAGCTTGCGGTAGATCCGCTTCCGGTCGTCCCGGACCTCTCGGA
>JBGPUH010000390.1:0-2441 GCA_041491025.1 Methylomirabilis sp. (SeqCode) | reverse complement strand
GCCAAGGAGATCGCGGAGGCAGGAGGCTACTCGCTCATTCATGCGATCGTCGATTCGATGTGGCTGCAGAAGGCGGGCACGACGCTCCAGGACTACGAGCGGCTTGCGGCCGACATCTCGCGGCAAACCGGGCTTTCCATTCTCGTGGAAGGGATGTACAATTGGATCGCGTTCCTGCCGTCGAGAGTCTCCCCGAAGGCGCCGGTCCCGAACCGCTATTTCGGCCGCTTCCTGAACGGCACGATCAAGGTCCGGGGTCTGGAGGTCAGGCGCTCGGACACGCCGGGGTTTGTGAGGAGCGCGCAGAGAGCGATGCTCACGACGCTTTCGAAGGCACGGACCTATGAAGAGTGCAGGGCGCGTGTGCCCGAACTGCTCGACGATCTGCGGGTGAAGGTGGATGCGCTTCGGAGCGGCAGCGTGCCGCTTGCGGAGCTTGCCATCACCAAGCAACTGTCCCAAGAGCCGGGACAGTACAAGACCGACACGGTCCTCTCGGAGGCCGCAAGGGATCTCGCCAGCAGGGGCGTTCGTCTCTCTCCCGGCGAGGAGATCCAGCTTGTGATCGTGGACTCCAGGGCCAACGACAAGGTCTCGAAGGCGAAAGCCTACGCCCTCTACGACGGCAGTCTTGGCTACGATGTCGAGAAGTACACTGAGCTATTGCTGAAGGCCGCGGAGTCGGTACTGTGGTTCTTCGGCTACGACTACGCCCGATTGAACGCGTTGGTGGCGGATCAGAGTGTCTCAGCCTCGACACCCCTCAACCTTCCCTTCTCCCCTCAGGGGAGAAGGCGGGGATGAGGGGAAGTAGGGCGTTCCCCCAGAGAAACCGTTTTAATGTTGAACCGCTGATCGAGTGAAAGGAGGTTTGCTCATGGTTTCATGTCGGGTTGTGGCGTGCAGCATCCTGGTGAGCGTCTTCGCATGGACCAGCCAGGTGTCAGCGGGGTGGGTCATCGATCAGGTGATAAAGGGCGCTGGCGAAGGGGCCCGGCAGCAGGTGGTCCTGCAGGCCAATCGAATGAAGACTCTCATGTTAGGGGCGGATGGGGAACCCATCACGGCGTTCATCGTGGACCTGAACGCCCAGACCATCACCCAGGTCACGTACCACGAACATCAATACGTCACTTCAACGGTCCAGGAGTTCGGCCAAATGATGCAGGGCATGCATCAGGAGATGGCCGGACAGATGGAACAGGCGATGAAACAGATGCAGGAGAGCATGAAAGATATGCCGCCCGAGCAGCAAAAAATGATGGAGCAGATGATGCGCTCCCGAATGCCGCAGACCGAGGGCGTACCCCAAGACTGCCCTGAGTCACGGGTCGAGATGAAGAAAACCGGGCAGCAGGCCACGATCGCGGGATATCCGGCCGTCCGCTACGACATCCTGATCGATGGAAAGCCGGACTCGGAGCTCTGGCTCGCCAAGGGCATCGCCGCCTGGCGTGAGCTAGACCCGCAAAAGCTCGAGAAGTTCGCCGCCGAGATGGCCAAGCTGGCGCCGCGGTGCAGCCGTGGGCAGCGACAACGCGGGCTCCGCGGAGATGATCCGGCCTGGAAGCTGGCCAACGAGGGGTACCCTGTGCGAACAGTGCACCGAAGCAATTGTAGTACAACGATCGAGGTGGTCAAAGCGGAAACCCGGACGGTCCCGGCGACGGAGTTTCAGCCCCCGACTGGGTTCGCGCGGAAGACGTTCCGAGAGATGATGCAACACTGAATGAATAGTCATTGCGAGGGAACGAAGTGACCCCTTCGACGTAGAAGTATTCATCGCGTGGATGGCAGGGATGAGCGAGACTGTTGAGAAGCACGTCCGCATTGGCACGTCAGGCTGGTCCTATCCCAAGGGGGAAGCGACCTGGAATGGGATTTTCTATCCCGCGAAGCCGAAGAATGAGCTGGAGCTGTACAGCAAGGTCTTTAACACCGTGGAGGTGAACTCGACCTTTTACCGGCTGATCGATCCTCGGACGGCGAGGGCCTGGGTCAAGATCACACCGCAGGATTTCGAGTTCGCGATCAAAGTCTGGCAGAAGTTCACCCATCCGGGCATGTTCAAGAAGGCCACCGGGGCCGAGCCGGAGGTGACGCAGCAGGATTATGACGATTTCAGGCGAGGTATTAACCCGATCGCTGAAGAAGGCAAGCTCGCGTGCCTGCTGGTACAGTTCTCAGAGTGGTTTGCGAGGACGCCTTCAAATCGAGAGATCCTCTCGGCGATCCTGACGCAGTTCAAGGACTACCCCGTGGCGGTCGAGCTGCGCCATGTCTCCTGGAGTGAGTATGCTGATGACACCAAGGCGCTGCTTGCTTTCTCTGGCGCAGGATGGGTTTTCATCGATATGCCGGAATTCAAGAGCACGATCAAGCAGGAGTTGGAGCCGCAAAAGCTGATGTACTTGCGCTTCCACGGCAGAAACCGGGAGAAG
>JBGPUH010000389.1:0-2454 GCA_041491025.1 Methylomirabilis sp. (SeqCode) | reverse complement strand
GAGGCGGCTGGAACCGCCCAGAGGGTTGTGTTTGCAATTGTTCTTACTGTCGGTCCATGAGCGGCATGAAAACGATCCGTCAGGGCGTCGTGAGACTTGGCGGCACGGTCCGAGATTTTGAAGCCCTAGCAACCTCGCTGGCATGCCGCTTAAGCGTCACGACAGTGAATTCAGTGGACAGCAGGTGGAGGACTTCGCTGACCACCTGCAGCTTCTGTGCGCTGGGCAGTCTCATGCCCGGAAAGAAGGAGAGCGCCTGCATGTCATCGTCACCCATGAAATCCAGCGGATGGAGAAGCAATGAAGGCGGGGTACCCGTCAGCCGGCAGAGCCAAAGGGCGACACGGAAATAGCGCAGCGCGAGAGCTGGAGCGAACGCGCTCAGGTAGACGATGTAGCTGACGTGGATGGGCACCTTCAACACCGGCATGGTTGTCACCGGAATCTCAACCAGCTCCCCGCCATCCACTTGCCATCGATACGGCTTGATGGGCCGCCAGCCGTCCCTGAGGCGACCGAACAACGCACGCCGTTGGCGCATCTCTTCCGGGCTCAACCGACTGGTTCTGAAAAAATAGGCCCTCGCCAGTGGCCCCAGAAAGGTGGGAAACGTGGACGCATCATACAAATAGCGACGTCGCGTCAGCACCCGCAAGGTCGAATTCGAGAGGCTGAACCCGGGTCCCCGGAAGCCGACGGGCCTCTGTCCAGTCGCGTGCTCGATAGCCTCTTCAGCGCGTGCAAGCTCAGTCTCAATCTGCTGCTCTGAATACAGGTGAAGCCACGGGTCATGATGAAAGGAATGATTCCCGATCTCGTGCTCGGCGGCGGCAATGGCGTCGAGCGCCTCCCGGTTCTTTTCCAAGGCCGCATCCTGACCCACGATGAACACCGTAAGCGTCAGACCTCGCGCCTTGAGGAAACCCAGGATTCGGGGCACTACAATATCCAGGTAGGAGGGAAAGGACTCCCACCCCGGATCCCCGTGCGTCTTCATGTAGGACCACTGGTTGTCAAGATCCAGAGACAGGCTAGCGATGGGCTTCTGCGGCTTCATACTCGGGGAACATGGAGGACGACACGGCTCGAGCCGACAGCCCCAGTAGCCGTCGCGCTGCCGTCTCGGCAAGCTGGATGGTCTCGTTGACATTCAAGGTCCCGTTCACGATGTGCGCCGAGGTGACAATGTGCACGCCCGGCACCGACGTCATCATGGAAGGGAGCCGCTCCGAGTAGCGCAGCGTGGGGATGGGGAACACACGCCGCACCCGCGAGACGCGAAAGCAGAGGAGATCGCGGCGGTCAAAGTGAGGATACATTCGCGCAAGGGCCTGGAGAAACGTCTCTTGTATGTGCTGATCGGAGAGATCGAAGGCGGGGTCGTCGGCCGTCACGTATTTCGGCAGATACACCAGCGCATTCCCGCCGAATTGGGCGCGATGGACGAGCGCCGACATCTCGATCACCGCGGTGAACGGAACCCATGAGTCGGTGATATTCGTCACGTAGAACTCGGATAGCGGCTGCTTCAAGAGCAGGGACGCGCAGATGATGCCCTGATACTGGATGCCATTCAGCCGCGATTGTTCGTCATCCGAAAGGCCTCGGCAGACGCGGGCAGCGACCGGCGCGGGCAGGGTCAGCACGAGCTGATCGACGATCTCGGAGTGCCCGTTTTCGAACTCGACACTGACTCTGCTGTCAGGTGTTGGCTCCACCTTCCTTACTATGTGTCCCAATCTGATCTGCACGCCCTGCCCGACCAGCGCCTTCGCGAAGCGGTCGAGGATTCTCGCGTACCCGCCCGGCACATAGCCGAACATCTCTTTCTTCAGCCCGGTTCGACGGGCAGCATACATCCGGGCGATGGTCGCCCAGATAAACGCGGCTGAGGTCCTTGTGTAGTTCTCGCCAAGCTTCGCGCGCAGGAGTGGCAGCCAGATCCGCTCGAAGGTGCGGCGGCCGGACCATCGCCTCAGCCAGTCGGCCACGGGGATTTTCTCCAGCTTTGTCCAGTCCTTCACGCGTGACGCATAGAGGATGGTGACTCCCAGGCGAAGCTTGTCCACCAGGCTTAGGGGAGGGAAGCGGAGAAACTCCAGGGTATTGGACATGGAGAGCAGCCTCCCGTCGGTGTAAAAACCGGTCCGAGTTTCGACCCACGCCATCTCCTGCTCGAGACCCAGCTCGGCCAGGACAGTGCGAAGGGAGGTATCGGACAGTAACGTGACGTGGTAATGACGGTCCCACACCACGTCTCCAAGAGTCCACGCGCTGGCGAGTCCTCCTAGGTGGTCGGCCCCTTCGAACAGGGTGACGGCCTTTCCCTGTTGAGACAGGCGGTAGGCAAGGGTCATCCCCAGGAGGCCCCCGCCCACAATGCCCCAGCCCTTTGCCGTTGTTGACATGACCAGCGCGCCCCAGGCCTCCCTGACCGGTTCCTCAGACGGGAGG
>JBGPUH010000388.1:0-2502 GCA_041491025.1 Methylomirabilis sp. (SeqCode) | reverse complement strand
GTCCACCACGGGCCGACCCGAGGCGGTGGCATGGAACCCGTGGACCAGATCGGGTTTGAATTCTTCCAGGGCACGGAGGATCTCAACGGGCGATGGGCTGTGCTCCAAGGACCAGACCCTGACCATGAGCCCCTGGTCTCGCAACCCTGACTCGATCCGCTGGACCGTGATCGAATTGCCACGGACGGAAGGAAAATAGAAAGGGGTGACGATGGCCAGTCGCATCTGTCGCGTCAGCGGGGCAGAAGCTGCCGCAGCACTTTGCCCAACGCCTCGCCCCGCTCGCCCTTCATGATCTTGCCCACCTCTGTCTTGATCCGCTGCTCAATGCGGCCGAGCTGTGGCGTCACCACCGGATTTGACGGTGTCCCGCTCACCTTGGCCTCCAGTGTCGCCTTGGCGACCCTGGCTGTCACGTCGAAGTCCAGGCTCTGATCGCGAAGATCCATGCTGCCGGCGGCAAGGAGCTTGGCACCCTCGCGTTGCAGGGTCAGGTCTCTGGTCCGTAGGATGCCGCCATCGAGGGTCCAGTGGGCGCTGAGACGATCAAACTCGTTGAGTGTAGAAGAGAGCCCCGCCCCTTTCAGGATGGGTTCGAAGGTTTGGGACAGCCGCTCCAGGGGAGGGTAACCGGTCACGCGTCCTCCCGTCACGATCAACTCGCTTTGGCCCGAGGCCCTGGTCAGGACGTCAGGCCCGGGCTGCCCGGAGAGTTGCAGTCTCGAATCCAGGGTCATGTTTCCGCGCAGTGTCCAGCGCTCCTGGTGGAGCGCTTTCAGCAACGGCTCGGTCTGGACCCCTTCCAGGTGTGCGGTGATCGATGTGTGAGGCAGTTGCCCCCGCCCGTCATGTACGACCTCGCCTGACAGAATCCCGCCATAAAAGCCGCCTTTGAGTCGGCGAATGGTCAGGAGCCCTCCGGCATAGTGAAGTTCCCCCTCGGCGGGGGTCAGAGCTAGATCACCCAAGCGGAGCGCACCAGCTTGCAGTCGTCCCAGAACTTGTAGCCCGGCAAACCGATCAGTGTGAGTGGCGCCTTCGGCGGGGTGCGGGGTGCGTGGTGCGCTGGAGCGGCCAGCACCAGATCCCAACCCGGCCGCTATTGCGAGCAAGGGTTCGAGGGCAAGCTCCGGAGCTTTCACTTCAAAGCGAATTCTCGGCGCCTTTACGTTCGCGAAGGTAAGGCGGCCAGTCACGGTCTGACCCTTCCAATGTAGGCTCGCCTCAGGCATGTCGAATGTGTTGCCATCCCACCGCCCCTTCGTCCGTAGCCACGCCTTCTGCCCTGGCGCTTTGCCGGCTTCCTTTCCGAGCGCCACGCCCACCTGCTGCAGGTCAAGATCGGCCTGCACATCGATGCGCGGCCACTCACCTTTGGCCTTCCCCTCCAGATCGATGGTTCCACTGACCGCCGAGGCGGAAGCCCCTGATAGGCCGACGTACGACGCCAATTGCGCCGCCTCGAATCCATGCACCTTCAGTGTCGCCTCGAAGGGGAGGTGATCTGCCTCCTCCCATCGCACGCTCCCGGTGAGGTCAAACGAGGCGGGCCTCTCGCCGGACAGACGCCCGCTCGCATGGAGATGAAGCGGCCTGGAGGGATGCGGTGCCGGGACCTCCACGTTCAGGCCCCGGATCTCCAGCCTCCCCGGAGCATTGTCTTGTGTGGGACTTTCGAAGAGAAGGGTGCCATCCCGGATGGTCAGTGCCCCAGCCAGCAGGACCGGCAGGGGAGGCTGTCCCCTGGCTGGCTTCGTTCCCTCGGGGCGACGCGATTCAGCCGACGTCGGCCGCGCGGCCGGCCTGACCAAGTCTTCGAGGTTCCAGCCATCGGATCCTCTGGCGAGCCGGATCCGCGGGCGGTCAATGCGAATGTTCTTGATCTGCAGCTCCCCCCTGAGGAGCGGGAGGAGCTTCAGGCTCACATCGAAGCGCTCCGCCTCGATGAATAATCCGGACCAGGGAGCCCGGTCGGCCACTGTCAGCCCTTGGACTGTCGCGCCAGGCCTCGGCAAAAGATGAACCCGCAAACTCTTTGCCGTCACCTCCCGGTTCAGCAGGCGACTGGCCCGCTCGGCCAGCATCCCTCGATACCGCTCAGTGTTCAGGAGGAGTGGGGCAGCAAGGAGTAGGGCCGCGAGCCCGCCCAGGGCCAGAAGCGATCCGAGCAATAGCCTCCGCCAGCGCCGTGTCACGTTATCCGGCCCCTCCAGGCGCTTTCCCTTCGAGGCGGGCGCGAAGGATCTCATTGACCGCCTTCGGGTTGGCCTTGCCCCGGCTGGCTTTCATCACCGCGCCCACCAGGAAGGTGAGGCTTTGTACCTTTCCCTTCCGATAGTCAGCCACCGGCCCAGGGTGCTGCTCCAGCACCGCCTCGACGATTCGGAGCAGCTCGTCCTGGTCGGATATCTGTGTCAATCCTTGCTCCTTGACGATGGTCTGTGCCGACTTCCCGGTTCGGTACATCTCCTCGAACACCATCTTGGCGATCTTGCCGCTGAT
>JBGPUH010000387.1:0-2515 GCA_041491025.1 Methylomirabilis sp. (SeqCode) | reverse complement strand
TCCTCGTAGTGCCCGAGAAGTCGGTCATTCCCGTCCCCATCTCGATGGAGGAGGCATTGAAACTGATTGTTTCAGGTGGGCTGATCGTTCCCGCCTCGCTGCAGGCCCGCCGATAGGGCTGGGATTCGGCTCTTCATCTGCCCCGACCGAAGATCGCTATAAGATCAAGGCCATGCGCCGTCCGCTCGTGCCCCCGGTCGTGATGTTCCTTTCGGGGATTGCCGCGGCACAGTTCACAATCGTCCCGGCACCCTTGTGGCTCCTTGGTGCGCTCCTGGCGGCCGCCCTTGCGCTGCTCTGTGCAGTGCTCAGCCGGCCGCTCACCTCAATGGCCTTCCTGCTGCTTACGTTTTTCGCGCTCGGCGCCGGTCGCCTCGATGTCGAACTTCGTCTGCTTCCTCCACATCATGTCGATCGTCTTCCTGAGGAAGTCCTGGAGCAGCCTCTCCTGGTTGAGGGGGTGATCGCCTCACCACGTGACCCAGTAGAGGCCGACACGAGGGGAGTCGAGGGCGAAGCCGGGCGCGTTCGCGTGCTGTTCGACCTGCGAACGATCTGGCTGGAGGGCCAACGGATCGAGGTCACAGGGCGAGCCCGCCTGACCCTTCTTCGCCCCGGGATTGTTCTGAAATACGGGGACCGAATTCGCGGGCGATTCACGCTTCGCCGGCCGCGGGGATACCTCAACCCCGGGGGGTTCGACTACCCTCTCTACCTCAGGACCATGGGGGTGGCGCTCGAGGGATGGGCGGGCGAAGGGGACGCCCTCGAGCGGCGCGGAACCGGCCAGGGGAGCTGGTTGCTCACCGGGGCGTATGCGCTTCGGGATCGCATGATTCGCGCCGTGACCCAGCTCCTGCCGCCGGATCAGGCGTCACTGCTGGTCGCGGTCACCCTCGGGGAGCGCTCCGGCATCCCTCGCCGTTTCAACGAGGCGTTCCTGGGCTCCGGCACCTACCATATCATCGCCATCTCCGGCCTCAACGTGAGCCTCATCGCCGGGGCGCTGTTCTTCCTCTTGAGGGGATTCCGGGTGCCGCTCCGCCTGAGCGCCTTGGTGTCGATGGGTCTCATCACGTTCTATGCGGCCCTGGCAGGCGGGAGTCCATCGGTGATCCGGGCGGCGGTTATGGCTGACGTCTACCTGCTCGCGTTGGTGCTTGACCGGGAGGCCGATTCGCTGAACACCCTTGCCCTCTCCGCCCTTGGGCTCGCCATCTGGCAGCCCCTGGTGCTGTTCGATGTCGGCTTTCAGCTTACCTTCGTCGCCACCTGGGCCATCTTGGTGGCAGCCGCCCGGGTGCCGCTAGGCCGGCTGCAGGCCGCCTGGCGATGGGCGGCGGCTTCCCTCATCTTGTCTGTCGCCGCCTTCCTCGGCACCGCGCCGATTCTCGCCTCGACCTTTCATCGGATCTCGCCCGTCGGCATCCTGGCCAACCTCCTGATCGTGCCCATGAGCGGGCTGCTCACCGGCGCGGGGATGCTCTTCGCCCTTCTGGGCACGATCATCCCGAGGTCACTCGGCCTCTTCGCTGCGCTCATCGGGTTGCTGATCGATCTGCTGGTGGACGTTGCCGAATGGTTTGCCCAGTGGCCGTTTGCATCGGTCCGACTTTTCTCCCCGACCATGCCGATGGTTGTCTGTTACTACCTTGCCCTGGGAGCCGGCGTTATCTCGCCGGGACGGCGCTGGCTGCGATGGTTCTCCCTTTCGGCCGCGCTGGCCTTTGTCATCCTGGTCGCCGCTCGGTTGGGTCCCATGCCTCGGGACGGCCGCGTGCGGATGACGGTCCTCGACGTCGGTCAGGGCGACGCGATTGTCGTGGAACTTCCGGGACGGCGGACCATCCTCATCGACGGTGGCGGGCTGTACGACGATCGATTCGACATCGGGGAGCAGGTGGTGGTCCCGTTCCTTCTCTCCCGCTGGATCGGCCACCTGGACCTGGTGCTCCTCTCCCACCCGCATCCGGATCACCTGAACGGCTTGATGGCGGTCCTCCGTCACTTCCCGGTCGGCCAGGTCTGGGATGGCGGCCAACGGGTCACCAACATGACGTACCTCTGGTTCGAGGAGGTCCTGCGCGACAAGCGGATCCCGCACAAGATCTACGGGGCAGGGTATCGGACGTCGGAGTTCGATCCGGTCCAGATCGCCGTGCTCCATCCCCCGACAGTCCTGCTGCGCGGCTCGCCGCGCGGGCACTTTTCCGACGTCAACAGCAACTCGCTGGTGATCGCGCTCCGGTACGGCAACGTCACGTTCCTGTTGCCGGGTGACATCGAGGACGAGGCCGAGCGCCTCCTGCTCGAGCGAGAGACTGACCTGTCGGCGCAAGTGTTGAAGGTGCCTCACCATGGCGGCAGGACGAGCAGCGGCCTGCCATTCCTGGAGCGGGTGAGACCCAGCGTGGCTGTCGTCTCCGCCGGGTACCGGAACCGGTTCAGGCATCCGCATCAGGAGACGCTGGAGCGGTATCGTGGCAGCGGCATCGACCTGTACAGGACCGACCGG
>JBGPUH010000386.1:0-2523 GCA_041491025.1 Methylomirabilis sp. (SeqCode) | reverse complement strand
GGCTCCCGAGCGGGGCCCATTATTTCTCCCCCTCTGAGCGCGCGCTTGAGTTGATCAAGGAAGGCGATTTTCGGCGCGAGGCCAGCCACCTCTGCCTTGGACAGGAGCTTGGGGGCGACGCAAGCGCGGTTGTCTTCTTCCTGGCGGATCTACAGAAGATCCTCGAGCGTTACGGGAATCGTGGCTACAGTGCGGCCCAGCTTGAGGCCGGGGTCGTGGGCGGGAAGATGTACCTCTGTGCGTATGCTTTGGGGCTGGGTGCGACGGGCACGACCTTTTTCGATGACGACGTCACCACCTTCTTCTCTCCTCACGCCCAAGGAAAAGCCGCCATCTTTGTCGTGGCACTTGGGCGGGCGGCAAGGGCCCCTGGGCGAGTTGAGCCTCTCAAGCCTGGGGACCGCTGAAAAGACGGGTGCATGTCCTTTGGCTTGAGGAGCCTTCAGAAGCCGATTTGTGCTACTCACTCTCCATGATCCCTACCATCCCAACACTCCCCACGATTCAGTTGCCTCCGATCAAGATTGTGTGTATAAATAGTCAAGTCCACTATACACCATTGGAGGGGAAGGATGCAGCCGCATAAGAAAGGTTACGTTCGGAAGAACCTTGTAGTCAGCCCGATGAGCATCAAGGAACTCCAAAAGCTCTTGCGCGTGGACAGCGAATCCGAGGCTGTTCGGATCGCTGTCGAGGACCGTGTGCTGGCGGAAAAGCTTGCTGCCACCGCGGACCGGATTGCGAAGCGAGGGGGCCTGCTCGACGTCTTTGAGAGGAGCGCAGGTTCCCGGCGGAGGCAATTCGGCGCCGCTGGCCGCAGGGCGGAGCGGTGAGAAGCCAACCCGTCGTGTTCGACACCTCAATCTATATCCCCTACTTTCGGCGAGAGGCATACAGGAACCTCATCGAGACTCAAACGCGGAAGGGAAGGAACCGACTTTCTTCGGTCGTTATCCAAGAGCTATACAGCGGTACGCGATCTCCCACCGATAAACGGCTGCTGGACGGGCTAAATCGAGCCTTTACTGCCAGGGGGTACGTCGTGACGCCAGAGCACGAGGAGTGGGTCTTGGCCGGGCAGCTCTTGGGTCAGTATAGTCGGCGGCAGGGGTTTCTAAATCCGCGCAGTCACGTCGCGGATGTCCTTATTCTTGTCTCGGCGCTCAGAATAGGAGCAGTTCTTATCACCGAAAACGTCCGAAATTTTTCCGTATGGCTGCGGTTGCTAGGGCGCCGCCGTGTTGCGGGCGCCGTCCTCGGAGTCCGAAGAGAAGACCATCACGATCCATGACCCTGCGGAAACGCTTGTTTTGTCAATTTAAGGGTGTCGTAGCTGGCTACCATTACGGGCGCGACAGGCACAAGTCGAGCGGCGCTTGTGGGGAGTCGTAGCGCTGCAAGGTGAAGGAGATGACGGAGCCCAGGGGGTCCGGTTCTATCTGGTGTGAGAGCCGCGCGGTCCCGTCTAAATGGAGGGGGCCATGAGGAGGCTTGGGGCGTTGCCTAAGATCGAGCGCCCGTCTGAAAAGGCTCTGCGTGAGATTCATAGGCGCTCCGTCCAGGATAAAGGAAAGATCGCGGCTGTGGAGCCACGGTCCGGCCAATACTTCCCGGGAGAGACACTTGTTGAGGCCGCGAAAAAAGCTCGCAAGGGTTTCCCTGACAGAATCTTCCATTTCGTCGGGGTCGGGTCAAGAACAGCTCACCGGTGATCGGCATGGAGTTCTTGGGGGCTGTGTTTTGGCTTTTCCAGATTGACTTCTGGCGGGGCGCGTTGACGCTGGAGCGCCGCTAGCGGGAGAAATCATCATGGCAGAACTCCGCAGGGAACCGATACTTCAACGATGGGTAGCCATTACGGGCCAGCGATGGGAGGTGCTGTCAGAGCTGCTCCGCCAGCGGCGCGAGAAACGGGGGCGCACCTGTCCATTCTGTCCCGGGAAGGAGCAGGAGACGCCTTCGGAGGTCTTCGCGCTGCGCAACCCAACGAGTTCACGCAATCGGGAAGGGTGGTCTGTCAGGGTGGTCCCCAACAAGTTCCCCGTCCTCCGGATCGAGGGAGAGCTCGAACGAATCGGCGAAGGAGTGTTTGACCAGGCCTCTGCCATCGGGGCCCATGAGATCGTCATCGAGACTCCCTCCCATTCAGCCGATTGGGGGACAATGGCTGTTGGGGAGGTGGCAGGGGTGCTCCGGGCGTATCGGGAGCGAAGCCTGGACCTGCGGGGCGATGAGCGGTTTCGCCAGATCATGATCGCCAGGAACCATGGGCCAGGCGTACCGCTCCAACACTCGCACTCACACGTGCTGGCCCTTCCCGTCATCCCGCGGCGGATCGAAGATGAAGTGCGAGGGCTGCTTGACTATCACGGGCGGAAGGAACGGTGCGGCTACTGCGATATCATCCGCCAAGAGCTGAGCAGCGGTGTTCGGGTGATACGCGAGACCGGTATGTTCCTCGCCCTTGCGTCGTACGCGGCCAGGTATCCGTTCGAGACCTGGATTCTTCCCAAGGCGCACGCC
>JBGPUH010000385.1:0-2525 GCA_041491025.1 Methylomirabilis sp. (SeqCode) | reverse complement strand
TACTGAAGAAGGCCTCGAAGAGGAGGAGGTGAACTCGCTCGAAGGCGTCGTCCCCCTGAAGAGCGACGCACTTCGCTGCCTCGAGCGCGGGAAGGCTCCAGGTGGGATAATCGTCGCGCGCCCACATCGTGAACCTGACCCCATCCGGCGCAGACATCGAGGCCGCTCGTTGCCAGGCCGCTTCCCTGTACGTCCCCTTGAACGTGACAGTCGGATCCGGCTCGGGTCGCAGTGGGAAACTGCGCCGATCGATCGTGACACGGTCACCGAACCGCTCTTGGACCTTTCGCAGCCGAACCGCCGCGGGATAGCACCAGGGTCAGAGGTAGTCGGAATATTCGATGATCCGTACGGGCGTCGTCACGTGAGCTGCTCTCCGTCCATGAGAGGCTGCGAACCGAGCATCATTGCGCTGTAATCATTGTAACGCGCTCCCCCAGCCCTGTCCACCATCAGCGCTCAGCCGAGTTTCTTGCGGAAGCGGAGAATGCTGGTCGTGATCAGGACAGTCCCGATGGCCGTGAGGACCACAAGCTGGGTCCACAGGTAGGAGATTCCGATTCCCTTCAGGATGATCCCCCGGAGGATCTGGAGGTAATAGGTCAAGGGGATCATGTAGGCCAGGGTCTTGGCTATCGGCGGCATCCCTTCGATGGGAAAGAGGACACCGGACAGGTAGATCGACGGGATGAAGATGAAATACGACATCTGCATCGCCTGCTGCTGGGTCTTGGCGATGGTGGACAGCAGGATCCCAAGCCCCAGGGTCCCCATGATGTAGAACAACGAGAGGAAGTACAGGAGGGGCAAGCTCCCACGCACAGGAATGTCGAAGAGCCAGACGCCAAAGGCAAGGGCGAATGTCATCTGGGCATAGGCCATCAGGACGTTCGGGACGATCTTCCCGATCATCAACTCCCAGCGGCGGAGGGGGCTCACGATCAGCGCCTCGAGCGTTCCACGCTCCCGCTCCCGCACCACCACCATGGCGATGATCGTAATAGTGGTCTGCATCAAGATGGCGCCCAGCAGGCCGGGGATGATGAAGATGGCGCTGATCATATCGGGGTTGTACCACGCCCGCACCCGGACATCCAGCGGGGCGATGGGCGGGACTCGACCGGCACTCCGTTGCAGCCTCTCGGATGCGATCTGGAGGGAGCCGACCTGGCCGATCGCGTTGGCGGCGTTGACGGCCGAGGTCGCCACCAGCGGATCCGAGGCGTCAACGATCACCTGAACCTGGGTGGCGCGCTGCTGCTTGAGCAGGCGGGCATAGTCGGGCGGAAAGATGATCCCCACCTTTGCCCGGCCGCTATCGATGAGGCGTGTGACCTGATCATAGCTGTTCACGTAGAAGTTGAGATTGAAATATTGGGAGTTCGAAAAGGCGTGCAGGAGATCGCGGCTCTCCGGGGTCTGGGACTGATCGAAGACGGCGGTCGGCATGTGCTTGACGTCGGTATTGATGGCCCACCCGATGATGCTGAGCATCATCATCGGCATGAAGAGCATGAAGGCCATGGTGATTCGGTCGCGCCACATCTGGATGAACTCTTTTCGCATCATGCCCAGCAGGCGCGATTTCATAGTGCCCCTTCACGCATTCGCCGCAGTTGCGCCCGGAGGAGGCGCCGGTCGGAGAGGCCCACGAAGGAGACAAAGATATCCTCGATCGAGGGGGTCGTCACCTCGACCCGGTGGACCTTGAGCCCTTCGGCGGTCAGGCGGGTCTCGACTTCTGCGGGGGACGGGCCGCCGTCCTCCGTCACGACGTGAATCGTGTTCCCGAACCGGACTACCTCCGCCACGCCGGGGAGCTGTTCGAGGAGCTGGGTGGCCTCCCGCATCGGCTGGCAGTCGATCTCCAGCACACCTCCCTTCAGGGCATTGGCTTTGATCTCGTCACGGGTTCCCTGGGCGGTGATCCGGCCCTGATAGATAAATCCCAGGCTATCGCAGTGTTCGGCCTCATCCATGTAATGCGTGGTAGCGACGACCGTGATCCCTTCCTCCGACAGCCGGTAGATCAGGTCCCAGAAGTTGCGCCGGGAAACCGGATCGACCCCGGCCGTCGGCTCGTCCAGGAAGAGGAGCTGCGGCTTGTGGATGATGCTGCAGCCCAGAGCCAGCCGCTGTTTCCAGCCGCCGGATAGGTGGGCGGCCAGCTCGGTTTCCCGTCCGGTGAGATCCGCCATCTGGATCATCTGCTCGATTCGTGTCCGCTTGATCTCCTTCGGGACCGAATAGATGCTGGCGTAGAAGTCGAGGTTCTCGCGGACTGTCAGGTCCTCGTAGAGGCTGAACCGTTGGGACATGTACCCGATCTTCTCTTTGATCCGCTCCGGTTCCGTCGCGATGTCGTGGCCCAGGACAAACCCTGTCCCCTCGGTCGGGTCCAGCAGTCCACACAGCATGCGGATCGTGGTGGACTTGCCGGCGCCGTTCGGGCCGAGGAAGCCGTAGACCTCCCCCCGCTTGATGGTCAGATCCACGTGGTCCACGGCCAGGATCTTGCCGAACCG
>JBGPUH010000384.1:0-2526 GCA_041491025.1 Methylomirabilis sp. (SeqCode) | reverse complement strand
GGGGATTGCGGGGCCCCGAATGGCCTTTGAGACCCTGGCCGGGATCATCCGGGCCGAAGTCAACGGGACCAGGGTCAAGCTCCAGATCAGTCAACCACACGACCTCCGCCTCCGCCAATCGATCGAGGTTGATGGGGTCGTCCACCAGCTCCACAGCATCAATACGGGTGTTCCCCACGCCATTATCCTTTGCTCCGACCTGGAGGAGGTCTCGGTCAGGGCTCTTGGGCGCCAGATCCGGTTTCATCCCGCCTTTCAGCCTGCGGGCACGAACGTCGATTTTGTTGCCGCTCTCAACTCGAAAGGTCTTGCGATTCGGACCTATGAACGCGGCGTCGAAGATGAGACGCTTGCTTGCGGCACAGGGGCGGTCGCCTCGGCACTGGTTGCAGCATCGTTGGGGCTGGTCTCGTCCCCGGTTCAGGTAAGGGTCAGGAGCGGTGAGACGCTGACTGTCCACTTCAGCGGCAATGGACCGGAATTTCGCGAGGTCTTTTTCGAGGGGGAGGTTCGCTTGATCTATCAGGGTGAACTGATGGAGGAGGCGCTGTTAGCGTAGTTTCGGGTTTGGAGTTGCGGGTTTCGAGAACTTCAAACTTGAAACCCGAAACTCGAAACTGTAGTGACAGGAGGGTGTCATGAAAAGAGTGTTTCAGGGTTCGATGGTGGCGTTGGTGACCCCCTTCAAGGACGGGCGGGTTGACGAGGCCAAAGTCCGGGAGCTGGTGGAGTATCAGATCAAGAACGGGACCGATGTCCTCGTCCCCTGTGGGACGACAGGCGAGTCGCCCACCCTGAGCCATCACGAGCACAAGAGGGTGATCGAACTCACGGTGGAAGCGGCGAACAAGCGGATACCGGTCGTTGCCGGCACCGGATCGAACAGCACGGCCGAAGCGATCGAGCTCACCCGCCACGCCAAGCAGGTCGGGGTCGACGGCGCGCTTCTGGTCCTCCCCTACTACAATAAACCGACCCAGCAGGGACTGATCGCCCACTGTCGCGCCGTTGCCGACGCCGCGGAGCTGCCGCTGATCCTCTACAACATCCCCGGTCGAACTGGGGTCAACATGCTGCCGGAAACCCTGGCGGTGCTGGCAGATCATCCGTACATCGTCGGAATGAAGGAGGCGACCGGCAACCTGGAACAGATGACCCAGGACATCGTCTTGTGCGGTGACAAACTCTCGTTCCTGTCCGGGGATGACACCTTGACTCTCCCCTTGATGGCGGTGGGAGGCCGAGGTGTGATCTCGGTGGTGGGGAACATCGTGCCACGCGACGTGGCAGAGTTGACCCGCGCCTTCCTCAACGGTGATTGGAAGCGGGCCAGGGAACTCCACTTGAAGCTCTTCCCCCTCTGCCAGGCGATGTTTTACGAGACGAACCCGATCACGGTGAAGACCGCTATGGCCCTCCTGGGGAGGATCAGCGGGGAGCTTCGCCTGCCACTCTGCCCGATGAGCGAGGCCAACCTCAACAAGCTCAAGGCCGCGATGCGGGCGTATGGCCTTCTCGGGTGAGAGACCCTAGACCCTATCCTCTGGACCCTTCATCTTCACACGTGGTGTGCCCATGATACGCGCCATTGTCTGCGGTGCGGCCGGCCGCATGGGTGGCCGAATCGTGGCCATGGTGAAGGAAGCGGAAGACTTTGCTATAGCCGGGGCAGTGGAGCGACCTGGCCATCCGAGTCTCGGCAAGGATGCCGGGGAGCTGGCAGGCGTGGGAAAGATCGGCATCAACGTTGCCGACGATCTGAACTCGGTGGTCAAGAGGGGACAGGTTGTTTTCGACTTCACCGCGCCTCAGGCAGCCCTGGCCCATCTCGCAGTCGCCGCTCAAGCCAAGGTGCCCGTCGTCCTCGGGACAACGGGGTTCAACGCGGCGGATCTGAGCAGGATACAGGAGTTGAGCGGAGTGGTTCCGTGTGTCCTTTCCCCGAACATGAGCATCGGGGTCAACGTCCTGTTCAAGGTTCTGGCTGAGGTCGCTTCGACGCTCGGGAGCGACTATGATGTCGAGATCTTCGAGACCCACCACCGATTCAAGAAGGACGCTCCCAGCGGGACTGCCCTCAAGATGGCTCAGGTCATTGCGGGGGCGCTCGGCCGCGATCTCGATAAGACGGGAATCTACGGTCGGAAGGGATTGGTTGGAGAGCGGGGCAAGGAGGAGATCGCGATCCACGCGCTGCGGGCCGGCGATGTGGTCGGAGAGCATACGGTCGTGTTTGGCGGCATGGGGGAACGGATCGAGGTCACCCACCGGGCCCACAGCCGCGACAATTTTGCCCGCGGCGCGCTGCGTGCAGCTCGGTGGGTCATCGGACGGCCACCGGGTCTCTACGACATGCAGGATGTGCTCGGATTGAAGGGCTGAGTGACGGAAGTGAGACCCGAAACCCGAAACCCGAAACCCGGAACTTGAAACTATGAGGATTGTACGATTCGCGGTCGGCGGGGAGCCGAGGTACGGAGTGGTGGAGGATGGCATCGTCCGGGAGATCCGAGGCGATGTCTTCGG
>JBGPUH010000383.1:0-2527 GCA_041491025.1 Methylomirabilis sp. (SeqCode) | reverse complement strand
TGCCTCAAGGGAATGGACACCGTACAGCACCCGCACCTGGTCTTGAGCCTTCGTCTGGCCCGCCACCTTCGTCCTGGTGATTCCCTTCATCTGACCTTCGCTCATCGGTCGCTCCCTCCATCGCTGGGAACGCGGGCCACAGGCTGAGCCTTCCCCTCCACGATATCCAGGTAGACCTCGCCATAGCGCAGCCGAGTCGACCGCCAGGCGTAAAAGGCGTTCAGCATTGCCGAAGCGACCGTGAGATTCATGAACAGGAGCTGAGGCGCAGCGGCGGCGGCCAGCTCCTCGCAGGACATCTCGGCGGGCGACTTGTCCTTCGGTTCAGCGATCTCCGGGTGGAAGCGGGTCAGCGGCAAGGTGATGTCCCGGCCGTCCTGGCGGACATACACCTGGACGTTGCCATCGGTGAAGTCATTGCCCCCTGAGATCAGGACCACATCCGACAGCTCCTCGCAACGGCGGCTGACCAGGCGCCGCGTGGCGTGATTGTCCACCGCGAGGAACACCAGATTGCCGGGCCTGATCACATGAGTGAGGTTCTCGGCTGTGACAAACTCCGGGATGGCACGAAACGAGAGGTCGGGGAAGCTCGTGGCCAGCTCGGTCGCTTTCACCTTGGCCTTATTGCCGAGGGCCTCGAAGCTCTGGCGACCCGCGTTCTTGAACTCAAAGGCATCACCGTCCACCAGGGTGATCCGAACGTCCTCGCCAGTACCCTTCCTTTCCCAGTGGAGGTACCGGGCCAAAAAGGGCGCCAGGGCGCAGCCGATGCCGCCGATGCCGATCAGTTTGATCTCGATCCTTCCCGGCATAGCGAAACAATCACCTCAGACGGACGACGGGCGCCCCTCGGCATCGCTATCACGCGGCAGCGCCTCGAGGTCCACGACCTGGAGCGTCCGTTCACGGATCCTGACGGGCGGGACACCCGGCACAGCGTCCTCGAAGACATCGGATGGCCTGAGGGTGAACCGACGGCCGTCTACCACGAGGGAGCAGACGACGCTCGCCTCCCCATCGAGGTTGCCGATGGTCATATGCAGGCCGTCGTCGTGCCGCTCGTCCTCGTCGTCCAGCTCGGAATGGAAGGCATCGGCCGCGGCGTGGCTATGGATCGTGCCCACCCGCACCCATCCGGCCGGTGTCGGGCCGATCTCGTACCGGCAGTGCCCGCCGGCCACCTGCTGTTTCGGGATCTTCAGTTCGTAGCGCCGGTCTTCCTGATTGAAGTAGAGGAGCACCACCGCCTCCGCGCGATGAACCCGGAAGACCTCACGGAAGAAGGCCACGATTTCAGCCAGGATGGCGGCCGGAATAGGCGGAAGCAGTAGCCGGGCTCCCTCCTGCTCTGGCATCAACCAGCTCAGACCCTTGATCCTTGTCCTGGCGTGGAAGAGGGGATTCCGCTTCACCTGGAACAGCCCGTCCCGCGTGACCAGATAATAGATCGGGTCGTCTGGCTCCTCGAATCCATCCTCTTTCAAATAGACGGGGAACATCAGCTCACGTCGTTCAAGCGATAGAGGAGATCGGCCAGGTCCGACGCATCATCGAGGGGGCGCACGGCGCCTCGCCAATCCAGCAGGTGCTCGCCGGCCTTGCGAAGACTGAGTCCCGTCTCCTCCCACTGAACGCCCAGCGGAAAGAGCGGGTCTGCTGCCGTGGCGATCTCCCAGCTATCAAGAGTTGCGATGCGGCCGTCCAGTGCGGCGGCACGGCGGAAGCAGTTGCTCTCGATGTCCAGATTGAACCCGGCACTCCAGAAGAACTCGATCGCCGTCTGCGCCTGCCCGCACACCGTGAGGTCATCGAACGGGGGCCGGCCCCGAAGGCAGACCCGACACTTGGCCAAAGGGCTTTCGCTGGCCGATATGTTCCAGAGGTTGGGCATAGACAGCGCATCTTCCTCGGACACCAACGGCGCGCTCCGATAGTAGAGGCGCATCTCCTCGAATGAGCCCCGGAGAAACAGGAGCAGGTAGAGTGTATACGGAAATGCCAGGTTGCTGTGGCGATAGCTGCCGGGTGTATCCATGGCTTTCTCGCTCCAGCCGACCCACCGCACCTGGGGCGGATGCTCGACGGCGATGACCAGCGCTGGGCCACGGACGATCGCCCATCGGGCGCCGGGCGGCAGCAGCGGGACTTGCTGAAGGAGGCGTTGGGGAGTGGACGCGGCGATCTCCAGCAGGAAATCGCGGAGGCTCACCTGCCGATCGATTGCAGCGGCCCCATCCGGTGACGACCGGTAGAGACGCACGGACCTGCCCGTGATCTCGATAGTTTCTTCAGGCTCGGGCATCTGTCAGGCCGCTCCGCCGCCCTCGCGGGATTCCCACGCCTCGACAAGATCACGCCGACCTTCAGGCAGGAACTGCCGTGAGGAACAGAGGGCGAGCGCCGCCCGCTCCTGTGCCTCGATGGAGTGCCGGTCCTGAAACGGGATGAAGTCGTCCACCGCCCAGCGGTAATCCTCGAGCGCGATCGTCTCCGCTGTACGCCATCGAGCCCGACGATACGCCCG
>JBGPUH010000382.1:0-2547 GCA_041491025.1 Methylomirabilis sp. (SeqCode) | reverse complement strand
CGTCACCGGTCTTCGTGTCGAGGTTCCCCGTGGGTTCATCCGCCAGGATGACCTTGGGTCCAACCGCCAGGGCCCTCGCGATCGCCACCCGCTGCTGTTCGCCCCCGGACAGCTCGGGAGGCCGGTGTGCCAGCCTGGACTCCAGCCCGACTTCCCTGAGCAGCGACGCGGCGATGTCCTGTGCTTGCGATCGCTTCCGGCGCGCCACCAAGAGCGGCATCATGACATTCTCCAGAGCAGTGAACTCCGGCAGCAGGTGATGGAACTGGAAGATAAAGCCGATCGTCTGGTTGCGAAAGCCGGCCAGTTGTCCATTGTCCAACTGCCCCAGGCTGACGCCTTCGTAGAATATTTCCCCTGCGCTCGGGCGATCCAGGGCGCCGAGAAGATGCAAGAGCGTGCTCTTGCCGACTCCCGACGGGCCCACGATCGCCACAAACTCTCCCTTATCGATGCCGAGATCGACACCCTTCAGGACCTCGACTGTTCCGGCGCCAAGCTGGAACGATTTGTAGACGTCCTTCGCCCTGATGAACTCACTCATAGCGGATCGCGACGACGGGGTCGAGCCTGGCCGCCTGCCAGGAGGGATAGAGCGTCGCGAGGAAGCTGAGGACCAGGGCCGCCGAGGCAATCAAGACTAGGTCGGTCCCTTTCATCAAGATCGGGAGGGCGTCGAGCAAATAGACATCGCCCCGGAGCCTGACGATCTTATAGGTTTCCTGCAGCTTGCAGATGATGGCGCCCCCCGCGGTGCCCAACACGGTGCCGACAAACCCGATCACCACTCCCTCCACCATGAAGATCGACATGATGCTTCTGGAGGTCGCGCCGAAAGATTTGAGGATCCCGATCTCCGCCCCCTTGTCCATCACCTTCATGATCAGGGTGCTCACGATGTTAAAGGCGGCGACCACGACGATCATGGCGAGGATGATGAACATGGCGATCTTTTCCAGCTTGAGGGCCGCAAAGAGATTCCGGTGAAGCTGCATCCAGTCCCTGCTGAAATAGGGGAACCCCAGCCGCCGCTGAATCTCCGTGCCCACGTCCTTGGCCCTGTAGGGGTCGTCCACCTTCACCTCGATTCCTGTGACTGCCGCTCCCATCCGGAAGAACTGTTGGGCCGCAGGGATGGTGACATAGGCCAGGGTGCTGTCGTATTCATACATTCCCACCTCGAAGATCCCGGCGACGGCGAAGCTTCGTATTCGGGGCGATGGCCCGAAGGGCGTGAGGACATTTCCAAAGGGCGAGATAACATTCACCCTGGCGCCGAGGCCGACTCCCAGGTTCGTCGCGAGCGCACGTCCGATGATGATGCCCCCCGGATCAAGACGCCACCCGGTTCCACCGGCCGGCTCCTTCAGCCATGCGGGATCCACCTCGGTGAAACTGTTGGTCAGCGCGGTGACCTCCTGCGCCGAGTTCAGATCGACGCCGCGAAGGACCGCGCCCCCGGCTCCTCGATCGGCGCTCAGCATCACCTGGTGGTAGGTGAAGGGGGAGACCGCCACGACGTGCGGAACGCCGCGAACCTGTTCCAACGCCTGAGCCGGCTCTTCGATCCCCCGATCTCCGTACCGCAAGACCCAGAGGTGGGCGTTCGTCCCCAGGATCTTCCCGCGGAGGGAATGCTCGAACCCGCTCATCACCGCGAGGACCACGATAAGCGCCATCACGCCAAGGGCCACCCCTCCGATGGAGATCAGCGTGATCAGGGAGATGAAGGCCTGTTTTCGCCTCGCCTTCAGATACCGAAGCCCCACGAACAGCTCAAACGGCATCGGCGGTGTCTCGATCGCCCTGGACCGGTTTCAGGAGCGGGAAGAGGATGACATCCCGAATGGACGGGGAGTCCGTGAAGAGCATGACGAGCCGGTCGATGCCGATCCCCGCTCCAGCCGCGGGCGGCATCCCGTATTCCAATGCGCGCAGGAAATCCTCGTCCAGGCCATGGGCCTCAAGATCGCCCTGATCCCGACGGCGCAACTGGTCAAGAAAGCGGGCACGCTGTTCGCGGGGATCGTTCAGCTCGGAATAGGCGTTGGCAATCTCCATCCCGCCTGCAAACAGCTCGAACCTCTGGACGGTCTGAGGATCCTCTCGTCTCGCTTTGGCCAGCGGAGAAAGTTCAGTGGGAAAATCGATGATGAAGGTGGGCTGGTGAAGCTTCGGCTCGACCAGGGCGTCGAACAGCTCACCCAGCGCCTTCCCCCTGCCCCATCCGGGCAGGATGGCCAGCCCATGACGTCGGGCCGCCTCCATCACGCTGTCCTCCGTCTTGAGGGTCTGTGCATCGAGCCCCCCCAGCTTCACGAGGGCCTCCTCCAGAGTCAACCGGGGCCAGGGGGGAGCAAAGGAGAGCCGCGTTCCCTGGTAGGTCAACTCCTGGTCCCCGGCAACCTCTTTGACGAGATGAGGGAGCAGCTCTTCCATCAGCTCCATCAAATCGCGGTAATCGGCATAGGCCTGATAGAATTCCAACATGGTGAATTCGGGGTTGTGTTGAGTGGAGATCCCTTCGTTTCTGAAGCTCCGGTTGAT
>JBGPUH010000381.1:0-2547 GCA_041491025.1 Methylomirabilis sp. (SeqCode) | reverse complement strand
TGCCGTCGTGAAGCCAAAGGTCACCACCTCCGGCGGGAGCGGGAGATCGTTATCGATCGTCTTGGGAACATGAGCGAGGGCGATCTGACCCTTTGCGATCTCCCCAAGTCGAAACGCCGCAAAGGCGGTGTCATCTCCCCCGATCGTCAGCAGATACGATACCCCGAGGGTGCCGAGCGCTTCAGCCACATTGCGAAGCGTATCCGAGGACTTTGTCGGATTCTCCCTGGACGTCCGCAGGATCGAGCCCCCATCGAAATGGAGCCGGGAGACATCCGCAATTTCAAGCTCGCTCACATGGCTCGTATCTCCTCGCGCAAGCCACTTGAACCCATCGTAGCAGCCGAGGACCCGCACTCCTCGATTCCGTGCTTCGATGGTCGCTGCAGCGATGACGCCATTTATCCCCGGCGCAGGACCGCCTCCAACCAGAATAGCCAGTGTTTTCATCAGACCCCCACTAAGCGCAGAAGAACCCTTCACACGCGCAACTCTACGAATACAGTCTACGAGCTACAAGGCAAGGTGTCAACCGAGGAAGCACCTCGCCCTCACGAGGCCGACCCTGAAAACCGATGAGGAGCATGCCTTCACTAAGCGGGTTGGACGTATTTGGGGACAATGCAATGGGAGCCGTAACGAGATCTCGGAACTAGCCGCTGTGTGTTTCCCCGGATGGCACCCCAAAGGGGGTCCCAAAAGGACAGAGCCACGAGTCACCGTGGCTCAGGATTTGATGGAGCGGGAGACGGGACTCGAACCCGCGACGTTCAGCTTGGGAAGCTGACATTCTGCCACTGAATTACTCCCGCACCCCCTTCTGTCTAACAAAAGAGGGGTACCTTGTCACTCGTTTTCGCCCCGCGCGAGTGAGCGAGATGTGGGTGATTCCTCGAATGCCAACCGCCACAAATCGAGATGTTGGCGGACATAGTCTAGTCCTTCCGTGCGGCTCTTGATCAGCCCTGTCGCCTGGGCTTCCCGAAGGCGCTCCAGGACGAGTCCCAGGAACGGGCCCGGTCCAACGCCCAAGAGCTGGATCAGATCGTCTCCACGCACAAGTGGGGCTGTTTGGCTCGCGAGAAACTCGGTCCGGTAGAATCGGAACTGCTCCTGCAGGAAGACATGGTATCGACTGAACTCCTCGACCCCCTCCCCAATCGTGGCCCGCAGATCGGCCCAGGAGTGAAGCAGCACGGCGGGGGCGGTATCATCGAGATGCCGGAAGAAACGATACCTGGCCCTGGCGGTAACCATCGCCTCGCGCGACAGGTGGAGCGGGCGCAGGTGATGTCGCTCGATCTGTCCGACGAGGGCCGTCGCCTGCCGACCAAGGCGAAGGCGCTCGCAGACGCGTGCGAGGATAGGTAGCCCCGCCTCCTCGTGCCCGAGGAACCGGATTCGACCGTCTGGTTCAATGCTCCGAGTCTCCGGTTTGCCGAGGTCGTGCAGGAGCCCGGTCAGCTTGAGGAGCGCCGCCTCGGTGACGCCAGCCTCGATCTCCCGATCAAGTCGCTCCCTCAGCCAGAAGGCTTCGCCGGGAAAGAACCGTCCGAGGTCAGCCACCAGCAGCTCGACAGACCGAAGGGTCTCCAGGGAGTGCTCCCAGAGTGGGAGACGATGCGGCGGGCTGGCCGGAACCGACTTGAGCGCCTCGACTTCCGGGACCAGCACCTTGAGAAGGCCCAGGGCGTCGAGGCGTTCGATGGAGGGCACCGCGGGGACCGTGTCGATGATCCTGAACAGCTCATCACGCACGCGCTCACCGGCAACGGCGGCGAGAAGCGGCGCGCGCTCGACGATCGCGAGCCGGGTGCCGTCTTCAATGCCGAAGTCAAGCTCGCCCGCCAGACGAGCGGCCCTGATCAGGCGGAGCGGATCCCGATCAAGCGCTGATGGGGCGACGGCTCGCAGGCGCCGTCCCTTCAAGTCGTCCAACCCACCCGACGGATCGATGATGACCATGGTGGCGTTCCGGAGACCGGAATCGATCCTCACGGCCAGGGCATTCACTGTGAAGTCGCGAGCGGCCAAATCGGCCTCGATCGTCTCGCCCTTCGGTCCGCTGATATCGATCCGGATAGGCATCCCTTCGCGGCGGCTCAGGACGCGGACGGTCTCCGGGTCGAGAACAAGCAGAGTCCCACCGAAGGCTCCGGCGACGGCGCGGCCGAATGATTGCGGATCGCCCCAGATGACCAGATCGAGGTCGATCCGCCTCGCCCTGGTGCGACCAAGCAGAAGATCCCGCAGGTACCCACCGACCAGGTACAGGGCACCCATCCTGTCGCCGGCTGCGGCCTCTCTGAGGACTCGAATGTACTGGTCGCGGCCCAGCTCGGACAGACCGAGGAAGGATGCCGCGTTCATCGAATGTATGCACAGAGCTTGGACAGGGGGCAGGCCTCGCAGAGCGGCGTGCGAGCCTTACAGGTCTTTCGGCCGTGCTCGACCAGGTTCATATGCAAGGAATAATACAGGGCGGGTGGCACCATCGCTTCGAGCAGTGCCTGTGCCTTTCCGGGGCTGACCTTTGCGTTCACCACG
>JBGPUH010000380.1:0-2594 GCA_041491025.1 Methylomirabilis sp. (SeqCode) | reverse complement strand
GCCGCCCTTGATCTTGGGGACCATGAGGACGGTGTCGCCATGGGTGAGAAGCTGTGTTCGCTCCACCGCTTGGCCGTTCACCCGGACCTCCAGCCCCCCGTTGACCCCTAGCTCTGTCAGAAGGCTGTCCAGGGTGAAGGGACGGTCCCTCCGGACCTCCTGAGTGCTCTTCCCAAGCGTCACGATCTTGACAACGGTCTCTTGTTCCAACGTGCTTCCCTTTTTCATCGCGGTTCTCCTTTCGTCTGCGGAAAACATTCGCCCTCTCATCGACTCTACGTGATTCTAGGCGGTAAAAAATGTGAGAGTCTTCTGATCGAAGATTATCTCCCGCTTGCAGGTTTCCCCCATCGCGACCCTCTTGACCTGTCCTGCCACCAGGCTTGCGATCCCGAAGCCGGTGTAGACGATCGCCTGCGCCGTGCAGGGGAGCTGCCAGGCTTCATCGTCAGAGTAGAGGGTCCGCTCGTAAAAGCGCACGTGGTCAGGGTCCGCGGGGCGGACTGTGTAAATCCGGGAGACCTCCGCCCCCATCCTGGCGTCGATGTAAGCTTCGACGCTAGCCTTGAAACGAATCGACCGGTCCCAGATCTGACGTCTTGCCTCCATGCTGTCCACGCCGGAGACCACAATCCCCTGGAGCCGTTGGCCGCGAACGCGTTCTGGTCGCGAGTCGATGCCTGTGCCGGTGAAGCCCTTAATGATATCTGCCAGGCATTCGGCTTTTAATCGGCCGACATCGTCTAGCCGGTAAAGCTGGTTGGGGATGTTGTGCTCTTCCACCAGATCGTCATCGTAGACAGTAAGGTGGACGCACCCCATCTTCGCGAGGGCAAGCGCCGTAAAGGAGCCGATCCCCCCGCAACCGATGAGGGTGACGGGGGTCTCGAGGGCCTCAATGTCCACTAGGTCGATCTGTCGAGAAAAATCCATGAGCCGTGGTCCTCAGGGTATCGGTTTGAGGATGCCTGGGGAAAGGGCTGCGGAGTCTTCGGCATCCGATATCTCGCGCCAGTGCTCGATGGACGTATGCCAATTTTTGGGGTTGATCGTCTTCAGGAAGTCTATGATGACCTCAGACGCCGCCGCGACTTGGTATTCCCCGATCAACTTCGCCAGCCCTTGCCGGACGTTGCCCAGGCAGGGTTTTCCGTTCCAGATGTGCGGGTGGTCGTAGTACCCATGCCTGCTCGTCACGTTGTACATCGTGATCTCTCCGTTGTACAGAAGATCGATTTGGAAGGCACCTAACGAAAACTGCTTCCCGCCGTGCGCCGCCCGGATACGTCGAGTAATGACTCTCAGTCCCGCAGGCGAAGCAGTGACATCGGCCACATCGGGATGTCTCGAGAGGAGGTCCAGCTCGCGGGCGAGGTCAGCCTCATCGTTGATCAGCTCGCCCCTGAGGCGCCGGAGTCGGCGTCGGCACTCCTGCACGTGACGGGTTTCGGCAGTGATTTGGTGGGAGGCAATCTCAAGGGCTTCCTCGGCTGAACGGATCTCTGTCTCCAAAACACTGATCTCGCCTCCGATCTGTGCCCACCGCCCATCCTGGAACTGACGCCGGGCGAAGGCCCTTCGCGTTTCGCGCCAAGCCCATTCCTGAATGCCGGTCGTTCGCCGCAGGCCGACTAGGATGAATTCCACCCGGTCGGGGTGCAGGCCGTTCTGCGCCACGAGATCTGCGCTCATCAATGTAAGGGATCGGTCAAGGAGGAGTCTCAGGAGCAGGGGGGCAAGCTCCTCCGACTGCCCCGCCAAATCGAAGAGGATGAAGATATTCCTGTGGTGCAGATAGGCCAGCGCGTTCCCTTCATCGTCACGCAGCGCGATCCCCTTCGCCATTCGCCCCGGAAGCATCAATACCTGTCGGGCTCCCTCGCGCAGCGGATGGCCGAAGGCGATGGGCAGCCCGGTCATCGGAGTTTCCCCCATCCATGACATCCACGGGAACTGCTTCAGTAGGGCGAAGAGGTGGAGATGGAACCCGGGCTCTCCTGTCGGCTTTGAGAAGAATCGAAATGGACGATGCAGGTGCAGGGCAATCCCCAGCGCCGATTCGTACTCCTTGATCACCGGTTCGAGGTGGAGAAACCCGCTCACTTGTCCTTGATCGGTCATGGGAATCCTTGTAGCCAGGCAGGATCGCAAATCGTGTAAGGCGCGCAAAGGCGAAATTAGCAGAAGGGAATTCAAACGACAAGTCAAAAGTGGAGAACGCTGGTCCTGGTAAGCTCGGTGGGCGATTCGGCTACGGGAATTGGGCGAAGCCGAATGAAAGGGGAGCCTGTCAAGGCGATCGCTTGGGATCATGGCGCTTGCAAGGGAATGATTCCGAGTCGAAGCACCGCAACGGCGCTGGCTTTGCCGGGAGGTTGACAGACGTCGCATGGCGTGGTATGACCGGTATAATTCTGGCGAACTCTATCTGCCGTCTCGAGAGCCAATCACTCCGGCGGCCAAGACGAGGCATCCATGTCAGGAATCCCGAGTGCAGGCCCGCTCATCTCTCTCGCCGCGATTCTCCCAGCCCGCAAGCCCGTATGGCTGAAGGTCAAAGCCCCTGGCGGACCGAATTACCTCAGGTTGAAACG
>JBGPUH010000379.1:0-2628 GCA_041491025.1 Methylomirabilis sp. (SeqCode) | reverse complement strand
TCTTCCCCTGACCCTCATCTCGATTCCACCGGGAGATGCTTCTGCACATAGCGCGTGAGCGGTTTGCCTGCAGCGGACCTTGACGTGACCTCAAAGATCACGGTGTCCTTCGTGATCTGAATGACTTTGGCGGAGTCAACAACGTCGTGCTCGCGGATGACGTACCCCATTCCCGATACTGATCCCGATTCGACCAGCGCATAATGCGAGCGGGGGCCCCAGACAATCCCCGTGAGCTTCAGATGGACCAGGGGCTCTTGTTGTCCGCTCTCGACCACAGGCTGAAGAAACGGATCGCGCCGACCCCTTGATTGGTACACAACGGGGGCCTTCGGTTCCTCTGGTGGTGGGGAGGCGACGGGGGCCGAGGGCGGAGACAGGGTTCCGACGGGTGGGGGGACGGAAGGGGGAGTGTCTCTTCCAAACGACACTGTGGCGGCGACCAGCGCCGCGACCAGGCTTGCACCGATGGCCGTCCTCAGGACCCTAAGCCAGACGGAGGAAAGGTTATCCGGGGGCTTTGGCAGGCTCACCGCTCGTCGCTCCCCTGGGGCCTGTGTAGGTGTAAGTCACCACGCCAAACTCGGCCAGGATGCTGGCTCCTGCCTTCTGGTCTTTCCCCGCAGGACGAATTGTCAGGTCAGTGACGTTCACGATCCGCTCCAACCGACCGAGTCGTTCGAAGAACGTCCCGAGGTTGTGGTAGGTCCCGATCACCCTCAGTTGAACAGGGACCTCCATGTAGAACTCCTTCGCCACCGGATTGCCGGGCTTGAACAGTGCGATCTCCAGATCCGTTTCCCGGCCGAGCCTAGCAACCCGCGTCAACAACGACGGGATCTCCTTCTCTTCCGGCAATTGCAATACAGCCCGAGAAAGCCGTGCTTCGAGAAGCTTGATCTCCCGTTCCAGAAGAGGTCGTTGGCTGGCGATCCGCTGTGTTTGCTCCGCCTCCGCCTTCACGCCAAGCAATTCGGCGCGCGCCTGCCCTCGCGCAGCCCACTCCGACCTGAGAAAGAATTGCCAATAGCCTATGAGCACGAGGATCACAAGGATGATGACGAGAACGATCCTCTGTTTGGCGGGAATGTTCGCAAGGTAACCGGACAGATCTAGAGATGGGAGAGCCGCCATCGCCTCGCCTATCCCGACAACGCCGCGAGGATCTCAAACCGTTCCACTGGCTTATTCTCAAAGATCTGGAGCTCGGAGTAGTTCAACTCAACACTGCTAATGATCGGTTTGATTCGGCCCAGCGCGGTCATCAGATTCGCCACGGCAAAGTGCGAGGCCGCATATCCCTGGACGACGAGCTTTCCAGACACTTTACTGATTCCAGCCAGCCAGACGTCATCAGGCAACGCTTGGCTGATTCCGTCAAGCAGGCGAACCGGGATCCCCTGATCGGTGACCAATCGCTGAACGAGAGTTAACCGGTGCTGAAGCTGGTTCTTGTCACGGCCGTACTGCTCGACCAGTCGGACGATTTGCTGGTTTTGGGCGATCTCCCTCCTCGTGGAAACGATGTCGGCTCTGATCCGCTCAACGTCGCGCCTCACCAACCGCCAATACCCCCACATCCCAGCTACGATGAGTATCGTCAAGGCGACAATCGCGGCCTGAGGAACCTCCACTCGAATTTTTCTTCGTCGTTCTTCGCGAGGAAGGAGGTTGATTCTGATCATGTTGCCTCATCCTCTGGGTCGCGAAGGGCCAATCCAACGGCAACCATCATCTGGGGAGCGGTGAAGGCCAAGTACTCGGGATCGAACTTCTTCGGGTCGGCTGTGATTTCTCGAAAAGGATTGGCGATCTCAACAGGAAGGTCAAGCGCTTTCGAGAGATACGACGACAGGCCTGGCAACAGGGCACACCCCCCGCTCAACACCACTCGGTGGATGGCATCACCCTGCACGGTCGAGCGATAGAACTCAAATGAGCGCCCTATTTCTCCGGCCAGCTCACCATTGACCATTTCGAGCACAGATCTGGCTTCCGCAACGTCATGTCCCTCTACGGAACCTCCCATCTTTAGCGCCTCGGCCTGCTCAAAGCTCAGCCCCAGGCTCTTCTGCAACGCCTCGGTGTGTCGGTTGCCCCCCAGGGCGCTATCCCTGGTGAATGCCGAGACGCCCCCACGAAGGACATTGATAGTTGTGACGGCCGCTCCGATGTTCACGAGGGTCACCACCTCATCGGGCTTGACCGTCTCGGAGACCTCGAACGCATTCTCCAAAGCGAAAGCGTCCACGTCAACCACTGCGGCGCGCAGGCCTGCCGCAGAGATGACAGCGAGATAGTCATTCATCGCGTCCTTCTTCACCGCCACCAGAAGGACATCCATTTCTCCCTCGCCCGGACCTGCCCCTCCAAGGATCTGAAAATCGAGGTTCACATCCTGCATCGAATAGGGGATGTGCTGCTCTGCCTCCCACGCGATCCCCTCCCGGAGCTCCGCCTTCTTCATCTTGGGAACCCTGATCTTCTTGATAATCACCGAGTGACCCGAAACGGAAACGACGACGTCCTTGACACCGATGTTATTCTCTTCAAAGAGCTGCCGGATAGCTCGACTGACCGTGCCCGCATCCATGATCATTCCATCCACTATCGTCTCCGGATGGATCC
>JBGPUH010000378.1:0-2649 GCA_041491025.1 Methylomirabilis sp. (SeqCode) | reverse complement strand
TGTCCCGAATGCGGGACACCAATCGACGGAGTCGAGATGAACGGGATCCAACAAGACTGGCCACAGGTGACACCATGCTGAAGCCCCATTTCTTCTTTGGTGAGACGGCTATTGCGATACGGTTGGAGGAGGCTGCGCGGCCCCTCCAAGTCCTTTCCCTTAATTTCACCTTGGCTTGAACGTGTGGTTTGAGATGTTCAAGGCGTTGGCGTGTGACTATGACGGCACCTTGGCGTCGAACAATCGGATCGGCGCGGAGGCGCTTGCTGCGCTAAGCCGGGCGCGCGAAGCCGGACTGCGCCTGGTCCTGGTGACCGGTCGGACGTTCTTCGAGCTGCTGCGAGTGTGCGACCGGCTCGACCTGTTCGACGCAGTGGTGGCGGAAAACGGAGGGGTGCTGTACTTTCCGGAGCCCGGGTTGATCCGCGACCAGGCGCCGCCACCCTCGCCCCGACTGCTCGCCGAGCTTGACCGGCGGGGGATCGCCTTCCAGGTGGGACGGGTCATCGTCGGGGTGGCACGGACGGACGAGGAGGCGGTGCGGGAGGCGCTCACCGCTACGGGGGTGAACCTCGATCTCATCTATAACCGGGCTGCCCTCATGCTCGTTCCACCGGGGATCTCGAAGGGTACGGGAGTCCGGCAGATGGTCAGCGACCTGGGCCTGTCGTTCCATGACGTGTTGGCCCTGGGCGACGCCGAGAACGACATCGACCTCTTCGAAGTCTGCGGGTGGGCGGGATGTCCGGAGAACGCTGTTCCAGCTCTGGTGGACAGGGCCGACTGGAGATTCCCGGGCGAGGACGGCGCGGGGATCGCGGAGGCCATTGTCGGCCCGATCCTCGACGGGCGCCTTCCGATTCCCCGCTCCCCCCGTCACCGGATCGCGCTCGGCTGGGCGGTGGAGACCTCGGAACCGGTGGGAATTCCCGCACGCGGGGTCAATGTACTGATTCAGGGAGACAGGCTCTCAGGGAAGTCTTGGCTGGCGGGCGGATTGATCGAGCGCTTGCGCGGCCAACGCTATGCGGTCTGTGTGATCGATCCTGAGGGGGATTTTCACGTGCTCGCCCGGCTGCCGGGCGTAACCAGGATGGAGATCCGGGAGGAGGCCTCGATGGAGCGGGCGCTGGCATACTTTGAACGCGACCCGGCGGCGTGCGTCGTGGCGGACCTCTCGACCTTACTGCACACCAAGAAGGTAAGAGTCATCGGGATGGGGCTATCACTGATCCGGCGACTGCGGCATCGCCTCGGGCTGCCGCACTGGGTTGTCCTCGATGAGGCTCACTACTCGCTGCACCGCGAGGGAGTTGCGGACGACGCCATAGGACTCGAGGACAAGGGCTTGTGTCTGGTGACGTATAAGCCCAGATGGCTCAGTGCGTCGGTGCTGAAGGCGATGGACGTGTTCCTCATGGCCCGCACGACGGTCCCTGAGGAGCTGGCGTTCCTCCGCTCCTACCTTGGCGGATCTTCCGCAGTCGCCGGAGGAGCGATCGGGGTTCTCCCGGAACTCCCCCGCGGGGAATTCCTGTTGATCCAGGCTGAGGGGACCGACGGCCGGACCGCCATCACGTTTGCGCCATCCCCGCGGGAGACGCCCCATGTTCGCCACCAAGCGAAGTACGCTGATTCTCCGCTCCCCCCCGAACGGCGCTTTTTCTTCTGCCGTCCGAATGGCGAGGTGGTGGCCACGGCCGGAAGCCTGAACGATTTCCGACGGGCAGTGGCGGCGGTTGAAGACCGGGTCCTCGCACATCACGCGGGGCGTGGGGACTTCTCGCGCTGGCTGTTGGATGTCTTCAACGACTACGATCTTGGGGGGTATCTCAAAAAGATCGAGAGGCGCTGGAGCCGTGGCGAAATCTCCAACCTTCGACAGGCCATCGAACGGCTGATTGCCGCCCGCTATGGGGCGGATCGCTAGAGGACGTGCCAGTGAAGATCACGATCGGGATCGACGTGGGAGCCGTGAGCCTGAAGGTGGCTGCCGCCGGAGACGCAGGGGTGGCCACCGCCCTACGGGTTCTCGGTGGCAGCTTCGCCTATCTGGAGGAGAGCCCGCCCGACCTGCCGCTTGTCCTCTCCCATTACTGCCGCCTCAAGGGCAACGCCATTGGCGTAGCGCGAGCGCTGCTTGAGGAGCTCGTCGGAAGGCTCCCTTGCGGCGCCATCGTCGGCGTTCGGGTCACCGGGACCGGCAGCGCGATCCTGGCCCGGCTCGGTCTTCGGACCGAGAACGAGTTCAAGGCCATCGTGCGCGCCGCAATGGTCCTCTGCCCCTCGGCCCGCACCCTGTTCGAGATGGGCGGGGAGACCTCGAAGTTCATCCGCCTGGATTCCGACGGCCGGATCCTCGACTACGAGACCAACGGCGACTGCGCGGCGGGCACCGGGTCGTTCATCGATCAGCAGGCCACTCGCCTCCGCTACCAGGTAGAGGAGATCGGCGCCATCGCTCTTTGCGCGCCCTCCGCAGCCCGGATCGCCGGGCGGTGCTCGGTCTTCGCGAAGACCGACATGATCCACGCTCAGCAGAAGGGCGCCACGCCCCCGGAGATCTTGCGCGGCCTGTCCGACGCCGTGGCCAGGAACTTCAAGGCGTCTATCTCGAAGGGCAAGCCTGTCGTTCCGCCGGTGGCCTTC
>JBGPUH010000377.1:0-2664 GCA_041491025.1 Methylomirabilis sp. (SeqCode) | reverse complement strand
TTTGTGGAGACCTGATGCCTCATGCGATTCAAATTCGGCAGACTGGCGGTCCCGAGGTTCTGAACTGGACACCGATCGAGGTCGGTGAGCCCGGGTCGGGTCAGGTGCGCCTGCGCCAGGCGGCGGCGGGCCTCAACTACATCGATGTTTATCACCGCACGGGATACTACTCGCAGCCGCTTCCCTTTATTCCGGGTCTCGAAGGTGCCGGGACTGTCGAGGCAATCGGGCAGGATGTGCGTGGTCTGAAAGTCGGCGATCGGGTGGCCTATGCCGGTCCCGCCGGTGGCTATTCCGAGGTGCGGCTCATCGAAGCCGATCGACTGGTGCGCTTGCCGGATGCGATCTCCTTCGATCAAGCAGCCGCGATGATGCTCCAGGGTATGACTGCTCAGGTGCTGATCCGGCAGGTTTATCCGGTCAAGGCGGGTGACTTGATCCTCGTGCACGCCGCCGCCGGCGGGACCGGGCTTATTCTCTGTCAGTGGGCGGCCGCTCTCGGCGCGACGGTCATTGGTACCGTTTCGACAGAAGCCAAGGCCGAATTGGCTCACGCCCACGGCTGCAAACACACCATCCTCTATTCCAAACAGGATTTCGTGGCAGAAGTTTCCCGGATCTCCGGCGGCGAGAAACTGCCGGTGGTCTTTGATTCCGTCGGCAAGGACACCTTCTTACGCTCGCTCGATTGTCTACGACCACGCGGATTGATGGTGACGTTCGGACAAGCTTCCGGTCCAATCGACCCTATTGCACCCGTCCTACTGTCGCAGAAGGGTTCGCTCTTTCTGACACGGCCTTCGCTCTTCCACTACATCGCGCGGCGAGAAGAGCTTGAAGCTTCCGCTAGCGAGTTGTTCAATGTGGTGGCTTCGGGAAAGGTGCGCATTAACGTCAATCAGCGCTTTGCGCTCAAGGATGCCGCCGACGCCCACAAGGCATTGGAAGCGCGCGCAACCTCGGGCTCCACCATCCTGACCATCCAACCCAGTATCCAAAGGAGTCTGCCATGAGCAAGACCGCAATTACCTCGCCCGAACTTGCGCCGCCGGTCGGCCCGTTTTCCCAGGCGATCGAAGTCGGTGGTTTCATCTATTTCAGCGGTCAGGTCGGCCAAGACCCGGCCACTGGCAAGGTAGTCGAGGGGGGCATTGCGGCCGAGACGGAGCGCGTCTTCCAGAATCTCTCGGCGGTTCTCAAGGCGGCCGGAAAGAGTTTCGATCACGTTGTGCGCGCCGGTGTGTATCTCACGAGCATGAGTGATTACGTGGCGTTGAATGGCATTTACGCCAAGCATTTCAGTCAACCCTTTCCCGCCCGTACGGTGATCGCGGTGGCGGCGCTGCCGCTTGGGGCCTGCGTTGAGATCGACCTCGTCGTCAAGGCTTGAGGCAACACACGGAGGGTGATCTCATGAAGTACACATTTCACATCGTCGATGTTTTCAGTTCGACACTGTTCGGCGGTAATCAACTGGCGGTTCTGCCTGACGCGGCGGGCATTTCGACCGAGGGCATGCAGAAGATTGCTCGCGAATTCAATTTCGGCGAAACGGCCTTCGTCCAACGATCCCAATACCTATCGTGTGCGCATCTTCTCACCTCGGACGGAACTCGACTTCGCGGGGCGTGCGCTCGTGATGAAACAGCACGTACGGCTTAGTGATCCAATCTAGAGGAGGGTCCATGCCGATCGACGACACGCTGCGAGACACCGCGGATCTCGAAGAAGCGGCTCCGGCAACCCTGAAGGAGCGCCTGGAGGACTACGAGAGGCAGCTCATCCTCTCGGCCCTCAATGCCCATCGCGGCCACCAGGGCCGGGCCGCGCGGTTCCTGGGCCTCCTCCCCACGACGCTCCACGAGAAGATGAAGCGGCTGGGCCTCCTCCGTCGCCGCCGCGCCACCGAAGAAGGCGGTCACGGCCTCGCGTCGGACCCACGATAGGAGGGTGCTTTGGCGATGACGGCGACAGGGCGCATTCGTCGACAAGGCCTCGCCACCGTGACAGGCCTCCTCGCCCTCTGCGCACCGACGGTCGCTGCCGATGCGCCACGGCCGGCTCGCGCCCTTCGCGAAGGGACGCCTCCGATCACCGTCCGTTGTTCGGGTCCCCTTCCTCTCGAGCCCGGCGCTCTCAACCGGGCCCAGAGGTTCGTTGAGAATGTCTTCGCCCACGCCAGTGTCCCCCTGGTGTGGATCTGGTGCGCCTCCGAGGAGTCGGCTGGCTGCAACTCGCCCGAGGGACCGAGCGACATCCGGATGCGGATAGTCCGGCGGTCTCAGCAGGTGGAGCTGTCGACGGGCTCTCTTGCGGGAGGTCGGGCGTTGCGGCCGAGCGACAGGGAACGGGCGGGCACCATCGAGATGTTCGACGACCGCCTCGAGGAGCTCAGGAAGGAGGGAGTCCCAAGCGACCTGGCCCTAGGCGTCATCGCAGCCCACGAGATCGGCCACATGCTTCTCCCCCCGGGCCATTCCGCCTTCGGAATCATGAAGAAGCGGATGGTGGGCACCGATTGGATGAGGGCTCGCCAGGGCACCCTGCAGTTCACGCTCGACCAGTCTCACTTCATCCGGCAGCAACTCCAGGCCCAGCTACAAGCGGGCGCCGGTCGAGTTCTTGCGCCTAGCGGTGGATTCGGGCCTGTTGGCCACTCAGCGG
>JBGPUH010000376.1:0-2685 GCA_041491025.1 Methylomirabilis sp. (SeqCode) | reverse complement strand
GTGAGCGAGAGATGACGACCCCGCGGACCGGGATTGTGTATCATCCGAGTTACTCCCAGAGAAGCTATCTGACGGTAGGGAGGCGGCTGGCCGCTTTTCCAGGCGCCCTGAAAGAGCTACGTGCCCTCCCTCACGTCCTTGTGTTCGAGCCACAGCCCGTTCCCGATGAGCTGATCCTGAAAGTTCACACGCCCGATCTTATCCGGGCGGTGGCCCAAGACCCGCTCTGATCCACCGCGCGCCACTCGGTCGGAGGGGTGGTCGCGGCAGCCGAGCGGATCTGGCTTGGCGAACTTCTCAACGCCTTTGCCTTCATCGGCGCAGGAGGTCACCACGCCGGACGCGACTTCTTCGGCGGGTATTGCTGTTTCAACGATGTCGCGATTGCCATCGAGCGGCTCAGGGAGGTTCATGGGTTGCGCCGTGTGGCCATCCTGGACACCGACGCGCACCACGGCGACGGGACCCGGGACATTTACCGCGACGACCCGACGGTTTTGCATATCTGTCTCTGCGGGAGCGACTATGTGTCGGCGGATGGGACAAAAGTGGACGTAGCGGTCTATCGCCGCTGCTTCGAAGCCGGGGCTCGGAGTGATGAGGTCTATCTCGAGGCGGCGGAGGCAGCCTGTGCCACACGGGTCCCGGACTTTCGTCCGGACCTCCTCGTATGGTATTTCGGGTTCGACGGACATCGGGGTGATTACGGCGACCTCGGATTGACCGCCACATGCTATAATGGCATCGTCCGCTTGGTTCTTGACTTGGCGGGTCAGGTCTGCGGCGGTCGCCTTCTGGTCGTTCTTGGGGGCGGGTCGAGGGCAGACCTGGCCTCGTCGCTGATACCCCCGATTATCGCCTGCCTGGCCGATGCGGTGGGATGAAGAGATGGAACGATCCAAGGTCTTTGAGGCATTTCAGTGGGTGGGCCGGGATCTCTATCACCTGGGTCTGATTACGTCGCATGCCGGCAACATCAGTCTCCGTTCGGGGGAGCGGATCTGGATCACCAGGACGGGCTCGATGCTGGGCCACCTGGAGCCGTATGATCTTATTGAGACTGCGCTGTCGCTCGAGGAATCGGCGCATCCGAAGGCCTCGATGGAGCTGCCGGTTCACCTGGGGATCTACCACGCCAGTGCAGCGAAGGCGATCATCCATGCGCACCCGCCGTCGGCGATTGCCCTGTCCCTGCTTGATGAGACGATCGTCCCGCCTGACTCGGAGGGAGGCCATATCCTTGGGAAGGTTCCGGTGATTGTGGCAGCCAACGTCGTGGCCTCTCAGGAAGTCGCCGATCGGGCCTCGTCGCTGCTGCAGGCCCATCATGCTGTCATGGTGAGGGGACATGGAAGCTTCGTCGTCGGTGAAAGCCTCGAAGACGCGTTGAGGATTACCACGACCCTGGAGGCGTCGGCGAAGATCCTGCTGCTGGCCAAGGGGGCAGGGTGGAGAGCGTCACCCTGAGCGAAGACACGCCGTTCGACACCGGTCGTCAGAACCGCTGGTAACCACGATGTGCCCGGACGGGTCGCGCCCCCCTGCACGCCGTTTCACGGTTGAAATCACGGGCGAAACAGCGTATGGTGTGTTGGCTGGCGGCTGGGAGAACTTGCCTGGCGAATGGCTTCTGGGGGAAGTCGATGGCGAGCAAGCACATCACCGAATACGATCAAAAAAAGCAGCGCAAGCAGGAAGTGAAACAGCATCGAGCCCTCCAGAAGCGGCGGGCGCAGTACCGCACGCTCGCGATGCGGGTCGGCCTCTACGCCATCATCTCGGCGGTCCTGCTCGTGTCCGCCTACTGGGCCTATGGGAAGATCACCGAGAAGGTCACCTGGACGAATGTTCCGATCCTTCAGAGTCCCCATATTCCCCTCAGCGCCACTCATCCGCCCTACAATAGCGATCCGCCCACCTCCGGACCCCATACAGATGCGTTGGCCCCGTGGGGCGTTCACAACGACCCGATCGCCAAGGAGATGCAGGTCCACAATCTCGAAGACGGTGGGGTGGTCATCAACTATTCCTGTCAGGACTGCCCGGACCTCGTCGAGCGGCTGAAGGCAATCACCAGACGGTACGATCGAGTCGTCCTCGCGCCGTATAGCGGCCTGGATCGGAGAATCGCGCTCACGGCGTGGGGTCAGATCGACAAGCTTGACGAGGTCGACGAAGCGCGCATCGTCACCTTCATCAAGGCCCACATCGGAGTCGACCACCACCACGAGAGCGGCTCATAGCTCCTGTCCCCTCAACATCCCCCCTCGCCCTTCAGGGTTGCTCGTCCTCCTTCACCTCGCCGTCATATTCAATGGTGATGCCCCGCTTGACTGATTGAGAGGCGGGACAGCCTCTCTCGTGGACCTCGATGGCGCGCAATGCCTCCTCGCGCTTTCCTTTGGGGACCTTGACCATGTAGTGGACCGTGATCTTCGTGATCAGAGGCTTGCCGTCCACGTTCTCGATGATCCCCTCGACTTCCGAAGACAAGCGATCTGGATGTGTCGGAATCTTCCGCGCCGCCAGCGCCACGGCCAGCGTCCCGGTCATTCACCCGGCCACCGCGGCGATAAGGTGGTCGAGGGTCGTGGGCAGCTCCTCCTGCGGCTCCACACCGTAGAACTTTTTGATCCCTCCGTGGACGCCGTATCGCACCGGCTCGGGAAACGCCTCGATGTAGGC
>JBGPUH010000375.1:0-2695 GCA_041491025.1 Methylomirabilis sp. (SeqCode) | reverse complement strand
CTCCCGGCTCGGAAGATCGCCTCACCCGATAGTCGATGTTCGGGATGCCCAGCGATGTCCCGAACAGTTGTCGGATAAGGAACCCCTCTTCGTTGGTCAGCCGCGACGAGGCGATCACTCCAATGGCCCCTGGTCCCCTGTCGCGGAGGACCCGTGACAGGGAATCCGCAAGGTGCTCGATCGCCTCGCTCCAGCGAACCGGCTGCAGCTCGCCATCCCGTCGGATCAACGGCTCCGCGATCCGTCCTGGGTCCTGAGCGAAATGAAACTCAAACCGGCCCTCGTCGCAGATCCAGTACCCGTTGACCTCATCGTTGATCCTTGGTCGGATCCGGAGAAGCTGCTGCCCCTGTTCCTTGTGCCGCACATCCACGACGATGTTGCATCCGGCACTGCACAGACCGCACACCGACGGGACCTGCGTGACCAGATCCCATGGCCTTGACTTGAAGCGATAATCCCGGCTGGTCAGGGCCCCGACAGGACAGAGGTCAATGACATTCCCGGAGTACTTGTTCTCCAGACTCTGGCCCGGAAACAGCCCGATCACCGAGCGGTCACCTCGGTTGAACACGCCGAGCTCGGATGTCCCGACGATGTCGTGGCAGAAACGGACACAGCGACTGCACAGGATGCACCGCTCCGCATCGAAGATGACGAACGGACCGATCGGTTGATGCTTGATTCGATGAACTTTCTCCTCGACGAACCGGCTTTCACCCGGCCCGTATTTGAACGTGTAATCCTGAAGCGGGCACTCCCCGCCTTTGTCGCAGATGGGACAATCCAGCGGATGGTTGAGCAATAGAAACTCGAGGACCGCCTTCCTGGCTTTGGTCGCTCGTTCGGAAGCCGTCAAGACCTCCATCCCTTCAGCAACCGGGGTGGCGCATGAGATGACGAGTTTTGGGGCTCCCTGGACCTCCACCTGGCACATCCGGCAGCTCCCCACCACCGGGAGCTTCGGATGATAGCAGAAGTGAGGGATCTCGCGACCGGTCCGGAGAACCGCTTCGAGGATTGAGGTCCCCGCGGCAACTTGTACCGGCACCCCATCAATGATCAGGTCAACCATTGCGTTCCTTTCGACGTGCCGCTGGAAAGGACGTCAGGCCACCTGCCGCGCCAGACATGAGCTTTTCGGATGAATAACCGGCAGCAATATTCACTATAGTAGAGCCCTCAGGCACTGTCAACTCCAAACCAGCCCTGTTTTCCCCTGCCTACACTTCCCTGCCATGCGTGTCCGACTTGTTTCTTGACAGGGGGGCGAAAGAACGCTATCAAGGAATCCTACCGGGGTCTTCGTGGGCACGGGGCTGTCAATGAATAGCTCCCGCTTCCAGACCCGGAACGGCCATCCGATCGTTCGAGGAGCGAGTTCCCCCACCACCCCGCTGTGACCCGAAAGGCGCATGGATGCCCACCATCGATATGCACGTCCACCTGCCTGTGCCTGAGTGGCTCGAGGGCGCTCTCGGGCCATATCTTGCCTCAGCCGAGCGATACTTCCGCAGGCGGGTGACGGCCCGGCCAATGGAGGACCTCGCGGCCGAGTACGAGAAGCTCGACATGATGGGGGTCCTCCTCGCCTGGGACGCCGAGACCTTTACCGGATGCCCCCCTCTTTCCAACGAGCTCGTCGCTGGCCTCGTCAAACGGTTCCCGGGCCGCTTCGTTGGCTTCGGCTCCGTCGATCCCCACAGGCCCGACGCGGCCCTGCGGGTGCGGCGACTCCCCGATCTCGGCTTGCTGGGGCTGAAGCTGCACCCGACCATGCAGGGGTTCGATCCATCGAGCGACCTAGCCATGCACATCTTCGAGGCTGCTGCTGACGCCGGGCTGGCCGTCATCACCCACACCGGGACGAGCGGGCTTGGTGCCGGTTGCCCTGGGGGACAGGGGCTGCGGATCGATCTCGCCCGGCCGATTCTGCTGGACCGGGCCGCTGCCGCCTTCCCGGAGATGCCGATCGTGCTGGCCCATGTCGGCTGGCCGTGGCACCTGGAGACCCTCGCGATGGGCCTTCACAAGACGAACATCTTCATCGACATCTCCGGCTGGCGTTACCGTTACCTGCCACCCGAGGTGCTGCGCGACATGAAGGGGCGACTGTCCAGCCAGTTCCTCTTCGGCACCGACGTCCCGATGTTCTCCCCCGCTGACCTTCTCGAGGAGTTCGCCACCCTTGAGCTGGCCGAAGAGGTGTCCGCGAAGATCCTTTCAGAAAACGCAACTCGTCTCCTCGGCCTTGACGGCTCAGGTGGGCATGCCAAGTACTGAACGCTTCCAACGACCGCTCGAGAATTTTCCTTGACGGTGATAGGCCAGCGTCAGCAAAATGGGCTTAGCGTAAACAGCATGGTTTCCGGCATACGAGGAGGGCAAGGTGAAGCGAGTTGAGCCACAGGTCTTTCTCCTGGCCCGGCCAGCGATCAATGACGAAGGGCTTGCCGCCTATCTTCAGGCGGTAGGCGCCGCAGGGTGGGACACCGATGCCCGCTCAGCAGGAGAGAAACTGATCGAGGTCGCCGGCCGCTCGTGCTATCGCTCCTTCGAGCCGGGGCTGAATCCCAATGTCACCAAGGTCCGGGAGGGAAGCAAGGCCTACCTGGAGAATATCCTGAAGGTGAAGCATGGAAGCGTTCTCGAACACGCCAACTGGACCTTCGCCTTCTTCAACGTGAGCCGTGTG
>JBGPUH010000374.1:0-2697 GCA_041491025.1 Methylomirabilis sp. (SeqCode) | reverse complement strand
CTGGTGACGCGGGCCATCGCCGAATACTTGCTGGCCGAGGGGGGACCCGAGCCGTGGGTCGTCGTCGGGTACGATACCCGCTTTCTCTCGGAAGCCTTCGCAGCCGAGGCGGCGGCGGTTCTGGCGGCTCACGGCATCGGGACCTTCCTGTGTGACCGGGACGTGCCGACACCTGTCGTCGCCTATGAGGTGATCCGTCGCGGCGCAGCGGCCGGTCTCAACGTCACCGCCAGCCATAACCCTCCCGAATACAGCGGATTGAAGGTCTCGGGCCCGTCCGGCGGCCCGGTCCAGCCAGCGGTCACTGATCGAATCGAGGCCCGAGTGGAGGAACTGGTGGCGGAGCCGGAGGCCCCCTGCCCGCCACTAGAGGAAATGGAGGCCAAGGGGTTGGTGGTTCGCATCGACCCGCGGCCTGCCTACCTGGCCCGACTGCGGGAGTTGGTGAATTTCAGTGCGATTGCCGCGGCGCGCTTGAAGGTGGCGGTCGATCTGCTCTATGGGACGGCCAGGGGCTATATGGACCTGCTCCTGCGGGAGGCCGGGTGTGAGGTGCACACCATGCACGACTCGCGGAATCCAGCTTTCGGGGGTCATGCGCCGGATCCCTCAGAGGAGAACCTTCAGGAGTTGGCGGCGGTCGTGCGGTCCGGCGGAGTCCATCTCGGGCTGGCTGCGGACGGTGACGCCGATCGATACGGCATCCTCGATAGGGACGGCAGCTTCATCGAACCGAACTATATCCTGCCCCTTCTCCTTCAGCACCTGATCAGGACCCGCGGCTGGCGTGGAGGCGTGGCGCGATCGGTGGCCACAAGCCATCTGGTCGATGCGGTGGCCAGGCACCACGCGGTCCCGGTGTATGAGACGAAGGTCGGCTTCAAATACCTGGGCGACCTCATCACCCAGGGAAAGGTCGTGTTGAGCGGCGAGGAGAGCGCTGGCCTGTCGATCCAGGGTCATGTGCCTGAAAAGGACGGGGTTCTCGCTGTCCTCCTCGTAGTCGAGATGGTCGCCATGGCCGGGGGGCGGAGCGTGCAAAGCCTCTTGGAGGCACTCTATGCCGAGGTGGGAACCGTGATTCGCGCCCGCCGGCTGAACCTCCATCTGTCGCACGAGCAGCAAGAGCTCCTCGCCGGGCGTCTCAAGGACCTCCCTGCGCGAGTGGCCGGGCTGCGGGTGGTGGAGGTCGTGACACTGGAAGGATCGAAGCTGCTTCTCGAAGATGGCAGTTGGATCCTCGTGCGGCCCTCAGGTACAGAGCCGGTGGTGCGGCTGTACATCGACGCGCATTCCGAGCAGCAGCTTGAAGAACTGATGACAGCGGCGCGGGGGTTCCTGGGGATATAATGCCGTTCCAGCTCGCTGCGGCGAATAGCCGACAGGTGTCCTGCAGGGGGGGATCGCTTTACCTGGCCTCAGCATTTGGCGTAAAGAGTTGGAACGGCACCAGCGGCACGCAAGGGGGGCGACGGACCAGCGATGCGGGCGGGAGAAGTAATCTCTAGCGCTCAGGAGGAGCTTGCAGCAGCCAGGGCTGCGCGCAAGCGGCGCCTTCTCTTCATTGCGGCTCTCGCCATTCTGATCGCGGTTCTCTCCATCGGCGGGAATCGGAGCCTCATCAGGATCTACCGGATGAATAAGACCAGGGCTGAGCTTCATCGAGAGATCGAACGAGTGAAGCAGGGGAATCAAGGGCTGGCCGGGGAGGTCCATTCCTTGACGAATGATCCAGCCCAGGTCGAGTCAATCGCCCGGGAGGACCTCGGTTTGGTCAAGCCCGGTGAGGTGGTGTACCAGTTCGGTTCCGCGAAGCCAACCCCCGCCCCACGTGCCTCCCCTCGCTGAGAAGAGAGCCCAGATCTTACGGGCTTCGTCAGACCCCGCCAGAGCACCCCACGTTGCCCAAAATTTCTTGCCAACCCCCCGCAACCTGACTATACTGAGTGGTTGTGTGATCGTAGCGCCTGATTTTGCCGCCGTCAAAGATCGGCACGGCCTTGTGGCGAGGGAGAAGTTGCGGTGAAATGTGTGAGCATCCTTGGCTCCACTGGCACGATCGGGGCCAAGGCTTTGGCGATGATCGATCCTCACCCCGATGCCTTCGAGGTGGTTGCCCTCGCGGCCAGGAGTAACATCGATCTTCTGGAGCGGCAGATCAGGCGCTTTTCCCCCCGCCTCGTTGCCGTCGGCACCCCCGAGGCCGCCAAGACATTGAAGGGTCGTGTGGCGGACCTGCCCGTCGAGATCGAGTGGGGGGTCGAGGGGTTGCTGAATGTCGCCACGGTGCCCGAGGCGGACATCGTCCTCGCCGCGATGGTCGGGGCCGCCGGTCTGCTGCCGAGCCTTGCCGCCATCAAGGCGGGAAAGGATCTCGCCCTCGCCACGAAGGAGGTCATGGTCATGGCGGGGGAGCTCGTGATCGCCGAGGCCCGGGCGCAAGGCATCCGGCTCCTTCCCGTGGATAGCGAACCCTCAGCCATCTTTCAGTGTTTGGCGGGCCACAACTCGGCACACTTGAAGCGGGTTCTCCTGACCTCTTCTGGCGGACCGTTCCGCAAGCGGCCCAAGGAGAGCTTCGCCAGGATCACCCTGGAAGAAGCCCTCCAGCACCCGACATGGGTCATGGGGAAGAAGATCACCGTCGATTCGGCCACCCTCATGAACAAGGGGTTGGAGATCATCGAAGCTAGTTGG
>JBGPUH010000373.1:0-2713 GCA_041491025.1 Methylomirabilis sp. (SeqCode) | reverse complement strand
TGGTGTCTGTTCGGCCTGTTGCTCGGGTTCACCCTGCTGGTGGGGGGGTTGGCAGCTCTCTCTGAGGGGGCTTCTCGGATGCTCGCCACCCTCGGGAGCGTGGCTGGACTTGTTCTGATAGTGATCTCCTGCGCGGGCTTTTACAAAATCAAGCCCCTGGAGGAAGGGACGGAGGGAAACAGGGCGTCGGTCCCAGCCCGCGATGTCAAGGCCTAGTCGCCGGCGATCTAATGCATCGTGGGACGGCTCCGGTCGAATAGACCCTAGGCAATCGATCGTATGAAGCATAAAGAGGAGAGAGAACGATGAAACTAGCGGGTCTGATTACCATGGTCATCGGGTGGCTTCTCGCGACGGTCGTGGCCCTTCAGGTAGGCAACCTTCGTGGCAAGCTCGCCCTCACCATCGTAGGGATCGCCGTGATCCTCTACGGGCTGATCGCTCTGTTGAACAAGGCGCACCTCAAGACAGCCATCTGGAAACAGTCACGTGTCAGGTAGGCCGCAGAAGTGCGGTCTTCCAGGGACATTGAAAAAGGAGGGATCTTGATGTCTAATCCACAGAAGCCGCGCATCGCGACGGCGATCCTTTTGATTCTCGTCTTCCTCACCCTCACCGCTCCTGTTGTCTGGGGACAGGCGGCGCCCGCTCCGGCACCCGGCGCTGAAGCCAAGCCCGCTCCGGCTCCCCCTCCCGTTCCTCTTACCGACCAGGACCTCAAGGGGCTCACCGGACCCAAGACGGAGGATCTGGCCAAGGGCGACCCCGGCGGGACGCTGACGGGGACCGTGAACGATGTCGTAGTCAGCGACTCCAAGAAGGGCCTCACCCTGGCCGATCTGGTTAACCAGGTGGGGCAGAACCGGATCGCTGTCAACTTTGTCTGGACCCTCATTACCGGCTTTCTGGTCATGTTCATGCAGGCCGGATTCGCGCTGGTGGAAACAGGTCTCTGCAGGGCCAAGAACGCCGCCCACACCATGATGATGAATTTCATGGTGTACGGGCTCGGGATGTTTGCCTACTGGGTCATGGGCTTCGCGCTGCAGATGGGAGGATCTGTGGGCGTTGGGCTTGGTGGCGTAAACTCCCTCAACTCCGAGTTCACCATCAACGTGCTTGGAAAGCCGTGGGGGCTCTTCGGGCAGCACGGCTTCTTCCTCACCCAGGGCGGCTCCTATGACGTGGGCGTCATGGTGCTCTTCCTGTTCCAGATGGTCTTTATGGATACCGCAGCCACCATTGTGACCGGGGCAGCGGCAGAGCGGTGGAAGTTCGCCGCCTTCGCTGTGTCGAGCATCTTCCTGGCGGCGATCACCTACCCCCTCTTTGCCAACTGGGCCTGGGGCGGCGGCTGGCTTTCCCAGCTCGGAAAGAATTATGGTCTGGGGCATGGCTACTCTGACTTCGCCGGGTCGGGGGTGGTCCACGCTGTTGGAGGACTGACGGGCCTCGCTGTCGCGATGATCGTCGGTCCAAGGATCGGCAAATATAATAGGGATGGGAGACCAAACGCGATACCGGGCCACGACATCGTCTTGGTGCTGACCGGCTGCTTCATCCTGGCCTTCGGCTGGTTTGGCTTCAATCCCGGGAGCACCCTGGCCGCCTCCGGCAACGGGGCCCTGCGCATTGGAAGCATCGCTGTCAACACTATGCTGGCCGGGATGACGGGCTCCGTGGCGGCGATGCTCTACATGTGGATCCGCTTTGGCAAGCCCGATGCCTCCATGACCGGCAACGGTCTGCTGGCCGGGCTGGTGGCGATCACCGCCCCGAGCGGCTTCGTCAACACTATCGGGTCAGCCATCATTGGCTTTGCGGCCGGGTTCCTGGTCTGCCTGAGCGTCGAGTACGTCGAAAAGGTGCTCAAAGTCGATGATCCCGTGGGAGCGATCTCGGTCCATGGAGCCTGTGGCTTGTGGGGCGTGATCTCCGTGGGCCTCTTCGCCGACGGCACCAGCAACTACGGCGGGAGCTGGAACAACGTCGATGGCTCGGTGACCGGCCTTTTCTACGGCGACCCCGGGCAACTGGTGGCGCAGCTCATGGGGGTGGCCACACTCGTGGGAATCGTCTTCGCCCTCTCCTACGTGTTCAACGTAGTCGTAGAGGTCGTGGTAGGGCAACGAGTCAGCGCGAGGAGCGAGCTGCAGGGTCTCGATCTTCCCGAGATGGGTGCGCTTGGCTACCCAGAATTCCAATTGACCACATCCCCCTCCCAGGCCTCCCTTGGCGTGTGAGGTCTGGCCTCTAGCGAGAAGGCCGGCGAAAGGAGAAAAACGATGGCGGGTTCACTGTGGTTTGGCGTGATCTGTATCGTAGTGTTCGCTCTCGTCCAGACGTGTAAGTGCGGGCGAAGTATCTTCGGCTGAGGAGGTGAAGGTTGGCAGGACGACTAACGAGCCGCTTCCCTGCGCAAGCCGATCAAGCATCACGCATTGAGGGATGGATGGGAACAGGCACAGAAGGCAGGAAGGGTGACTTCGGCGGGAAATGGCTTGCCAGGGGCAAAGAGGCACTCGACCGGGGTCAGCTCTCAGAGGCGATCGAAAGTCTGAGGCGGGCGATCGAGGCCGACTGCCGCTCGACCGAGGCGTATTTGTACCTCGGTATCGCTCTGGCGGTGGACGCCCAGGTATATGAAGCCATTGATGCCTTTGAAGCCGCGCTTGCCTTGTCCCCGACAGATTTCATGGTCAACCTCAAGCTG
>JBGPUH010000372.1:0-2718 GCA_041491025.1 Methylomirabilis sp. (SeqCode) | reverse complement strand
CTCCTATGGAGCGATCGCCTATGGTGTGCAGAGCACCGCGGCCGGCTGGGCCTTTGACTTCGGCACGGCGGGGGACGCCCATCGGCGGGCGCTCTCCAACTGCACGCAGCACGGCGACGACTGCAAGGTCGTCGTGAGCTTTTCGAACAGCTGCGCCGCCGTCGCGGCGGGGACCAACAAGCGCTTCGCGACCGGACAGGCGAGCAACCGCGAGCAAGCCCAGGCCAATGCTGTCGCCGCCTGTGGCCGCGAGGGCGGCGCCCAGTGCAAGAACCAGGCCTGGAGCTGCGCCCTCCCCTAGTCCCGGTTTGGCGGGGTTGCCCAAGGCACTGGCGCATTCCAATGTGCAGATTACACCCCCGAAATCTACACTAAGCGACTTTGCAGGTTCGCCGTTATATTCGGGCTTAAGAACCTGTGCTCACCTCACTGAAATGATCAACTGCTGCACAGCATTCGGTTGCTGCATAGATAGAAATTCGGAATTAGATCTTGTAACTCATTGAGTCCACAGATATTATAATACGAGGGCAGCGAAGCGATCCTTCGCTGCCGTTTTTATTTCCGGAGGTCCGACATGTCAACGAGCCAACCGGCCTCGCCCCGCTCGCGGAGGTGGCGATGGTTGATCGGGGTGGTGACCCTGATACTCGGGATCGCCCTCGTGGGGCCGCTGATCTGGGATGCGGTTCTCAGCGGGCTGCTCTTGGTCGATGTGCTCAGGCCGCTGCGGCCCGGTCCCGTGATGTGGGTCACCAGGAGCCCGAAGGAGACGCGGGTGACCTTTGCCGGCAGGCAGCGGATGATGGAGGCCAACCTCTACACGCCGGCTGGCGGCGGGAGGAGGGCGGGTGTCGTGCTGGTCCATGGGGTCGTCGAAACGGGAAAGGATGATCCACGGATGGTCTGGATTGCCAGGCTGCTGGCGCGCTCAGGCTTCACCGTGCTGGTCCCGGATTTTTCGGGCTTCAAGTCCCTCAGGCTTCGAACCTCCGATATCGGAGAGATGGCCGACGCAGCGGTCTACCTGCGCTCTCTGCAAGAGCGGGTCCTTCCCGACCGGGTCGGCATGATCGGGTTCAGCTATGGCGCCGGACCGATGGTGATCGCCGCGGCTGATCCCAGGATAGAAGGGCGCCTCAAGTTCGTGGTCTCATTCGGCGGATATCATGACCTTGTCCAGGTCATCAAGTTCGTGACCACCGGTTACTACCAGTACGGGGAGGAGCGAGGATACGCGAAGCCCGACGACTACACCCGCTGGATTTTTCTCCGGTATAACCTCGATCTACTTCGCGATCCCGTCGATCAGGCTATTCTGGCCAAGGTCTCGGAGGCGAAGGGATGGGGGAGTCCAGGCCCGGGTCCGGCTGTGCCGTCCGACCTGACGCCCGAGGGCCGGAGCGTGTACAACCTGCTGGTCAACCGCGACCCCGAAAAGGTCGAAGCGCTGGTTGCCCGACTTGCGCCATCCATCCGGGAGATGATCGATCAACTGTCGCCGTCCCGGCAGATCCGTCACCTCTCCGCGTACACGATCATTGTGCACTCAGACCCCGATCCCTTTATCCCACATACCGAGAGTATTGCGTTGGCGGATGCCCTGAAACGAAAGGGGAGGGTCCGTCTGGAGATCCTCCGTCTATTCCGTCATGTGCAACCCGAGCTTCCCTCCACAACTCTCGGGAATGTTCTCAGGCTGTATCTCCCCGAAGGGTTGAAGGTCTACCGGCTCATGTTCGACCTGCTTCGCCAGCGGCGATAGGGTTGCGTTTTCCCTTGCAAGGTCAGAAAGGATCGCTAATAATGAAGACGAAGACGTTGTGGTGTGCCACTCTCACGTGGCCAGATTCAGGGAGAGGAGGGGGTGCATGGTACTGAGGTCTGGACGGTGCTTTTGGTTGGTGCTAGTGGCGGCGATCCTCGCGCTGCAGGCGACGGAGTTGAGTGCATGGGCAAGGGTCGGCGGCGGCGGTAGCATGGGGAGTCGCGGCTCCCGATCGTACTCTAGCCCGAGCCGAAGCTCTCGCGCCCCTGCGACCCCCGTCCAGCCGCGGACGGAACAAAAGACTCCATTTGCAGCTCCCGCGCCCCAGACCGCAGGAGGGGGGTTCATGCGGAGCCTGGCGGGTGGCCTCATCGGTGGGTTTCTGGGCGGCATGCTGTTCAGGAGCCTGGGCTTTGCCGGATTCGGTGGCATGGGTGGAGGCTTCGGGTTGATGGACCTTGTGATCCTGGCGGGGATCGGTCTCGTGATTTACTGGATCGTGAAGCGGAGGTCTCAGCAGGAGGTGCCGAGCGAAGGGCCGTATCAGCGTGTCGCGCTGGGCGATCGCGGGCCGGAGCTCCACCCGACAGCATCGCCGCAGTCAACGATGTTTCGGGAACCCGACCTGGAACGGGGTCTCGAGTATATCCGTCAGATGGACCCGGGTTTCGAGGAGGGCCGTTTCCAAGAGGCTTGCACCGACCTCTTCTTCAAAGTCCAGGCCGGTTGGGGCAATCGTGACCTTGAACCGATCCGCGCGATCCTCACGCAGGAGATGTACAGCCAGCTCTCAGAAGACGTGGAGCGGTTGAAGAAGGAACGGAAGATCAACCGCCTGGAGAATATCGCCGTCCGGTCCGTGGAATTGACCGAAGCGTGGCAAGAGCGCGGGCAGGATTATGCGACGGTGCGATTCCTGGCGAGCCTTCTCGATTCCACCGTGGACGAGG
>JBGPUH010000371.1:0-2734 GCA_041491025.1 Methylomirabilis sp. (SeqCode) | reverse complement strand
TCCATCGGCCGAAGCACCCGTCCCCCGCCGAGCCGCCGGCTCACCCGCCCTGCAACCAGAAGCCCCTTATCGATATTGTTGTGGAGGATCTCGCCAAAGCGCTTCTGATATTCGCCGTTGATGGCTCTCGCGATCTCCTCCATCACGGCGTCGCAGATCGAGTCGGGATGACCCAAGCCTTTCCTTTCCACGATCTCGAACTTCTGCTCGGCGATCGGCGGTCGCTGCAAGCGCTCCAGTACAATCTCGGCCATTCGAGTCCCCCGTCAGCGCTTCCATTCCACCCGCAAGAACTTGTTGTTGTGTGACCAGTCGTACGACACTGTGCCCCCGCAGGCCTTGCGAAGCTCCCGCCCGATCCGTTGCGCCAACTTTTCATCGGTGGTCGTGATCTCGATCTGCTCATTCTCGTCGCTGAGGCTCATGATCCGCTCGAGCGGATTCACCCCTCTCGCGCGCTTCTCCTCATTGACGATAATTCGCAGGATCTCCTCCCGATGCTCAGCTAGGTACGGCCCTTTGAGCGTCACCTGCCCGCTCGGGTAACCGTCGCGAATCTTTTCACACGCAGGACACACCACATCCTTCACCGTCCCCGACTTGCGGAGCGTCTCATAGGCCTCTTCATCCAGGCGCCATCGCTTTCCTTTCGAGATGGCGTGGCAGCCGGGACAGACCACCATGCCGGGCGCGCCCTTCGGAAGATACGAATCGGTCTGGACATCTACCCTTTTCTTGAACGAGGCCGGGTTATATCGCTTGCGTCCTCTCATGGGCGTCTTCATCGCTCTCTCCGCGTGGGATCCGTCAACCTAGGACAACAGTTCCAAGTTCCAGGTGCCGAGTTCCGAGTTGGAGAGGTGCAAAGAGCCGTGGTCTGGGCTTTAGGGAAACTTGGAACTTGGAACCCGAAGCTGCGCCTCATTCGACCTTGATCGGGATTGCTTTCCGCTTCGCTTCCTCCGTCTTCGGAAGGGTAATCGTCAGCACCCCGCTCTTGAAGGCAGCCTTGATCTTATCGGCGGCCACCGGTGCGGGCAGCTCCACCATGCGAGAAAACGCGCCGTACGAGCGCTCGATCAGATGATGATGCTCGTCCTTCTCCTCCTTTTCCTGCTTCCTCTCCCCCTTGATGGTCACAGTCTTCCCGGAGACGGAGATGTCGAGGTCTTTGGCCTCCAGGCCGGGAAGCTCAGCCTTGACGACCAGGCTGTCCTTGGTCTCGGTCACGTCCAGACGCGGTGTCCAGGCCATCCCTGGCAGCTCAAGGCTGGGGAACTCACCGAAGAACCGCTCGAACAGGCGGTCCATCTCTCTCCTGAACGTGCTGAGTTCGCCGAAAGGTGTCCACTTCATGAGCGCCATCGCCGTTCCTCCTGTTCCTTCTGTTCCTTTCGCCAACAGGTGCAGAAGTGTTTGGTCGCCTTCCCCCGGATCTCGTCATTCCTCTCAATACGGCGCCGGTTCAGAATGAGATCGGTTCCGGCACCTCTTCCAGATCGTGGATCATGATCACCAAGTCCTGGGGCCTGCCCGCCCGGTCCTTGACGTGATGGTACAGCACTGCCGCCCGCTCGAAGCCAAAGTGGCGGAAGGCGGCGAGGGCAGCCTGCTGGCTGCCCATCAGCTCTACGACCACCCGCTCCAGCTTCACGCCCCTGGCAATCTCGATCAGTTCTTTGATCAGCAGACTGCCTAACCCCTTCTGTCGATACTCTGGATCGATCACCAGGCGCACCTTTCCTAGATGGCGCGTCCAGCCAATCGCCCGCCGGTGCAGCGTCGCGTCGCCTATCACCTTCCCATCCGCTAGCGCCAGGAGCGGCAGAACCCGTTCGTAGTCCAACTCGTCCACCCAGGATTGAATCGTCGCCGGCTTCGAGACATCGTCCCTGAGGAAGAGCCGGTCCTCCTTCGAGACTCTTTGGAAGAACTGATGGAGGGCCTGCTGATCCTTTTTCACCATGAGGCGCAGGGTCACCTGCGTCCGATCGCTAAGCTTTGCGCGTTTTGGGTAGCGTTTGAACACGTTGTCCCTCCTGTTTCAGCTTCCAGTTTCAGCGTCCATCGGGGTTAGAAGTAGAACCAGTCTGGGACAAACGCCGTGGGCACATTCAGGACCATCACCACCAGATCCCGGTTCCTGCCGGTCTGGTCCTTCACGATCCCCGGCAGGACCGCCACCTGCTCGAAGTTGAACCGCTGAAACGCGTGGATCGCCGCCCGCTCCTCCGCGACGATTTCGGCGACCAGCTTTTCCACGCCGACATCGGCCGCGAGCAAAATGATCTCTTCCAGCATGTAGCTCCCAAGGCCCTTGTGCCGGTAGGCCGGATCAACCACCAGCCGCACCTCTGCCACATGTTTCAGCCAGCCGCTGCTCCTTCGATGCAAGGTCGCGTCGGCGACGATCTTGCCATCGACCTCGGCCAACAAGGGGAAAACCCGCCCGTAGTTGATATCCTTGAGCCAGGATTCGATGACCTCTTTCTTCGACACGTCGTGCTTCAGAAACTTCCGCTCCTCCTCAGGGATCCTGGCAAAGAATTCATGAAGCCCCTCCCGGTCGGTGTGGGTCATCGCCTTCAGCAGAACCTTGGTCCCGTCCTTGAGGACGATGGTCTTCGGGAATCGGTCCTCGATTTGCTTCTCGTTCATGCTCCCTCCTTTGTTGGACCTACGCCGCGGCAGACAGGACAGGGTAGCCCGCCTTCTCGATCGCGTTCACCAGCTC